>NZ_JBEZZB010000019.1:11923-90206 GCF_040638955.1 Actinoplanes sp. NPDC024001 | reverse complement strand
GGCCGCCGGCGCGGCGGCCCGCCGGCCGCGCCGAACCGCCGGCCGGTCGCCCGTGACGTGGTGGAGCAGGGCGGCGAGCTGGTGCTCGCCCGGACCGCGATCGGGCCGGTCCCGGATCCCAGCCTCTCGCTGCGGGTGGCGGCCGCGGCCGCCACCGTGCAGCTGCCCATCGCCCGCGCCACCTGCGAATGGCTCGCCGCCTTCTGCCCGCCGCTGCCCACTCCGTGGCCGCCGGCGGCCCGCGCCGCCCTGGTCTCGCTGCTCGGCGCCGGCCCGGGCCTGCTGCCGGCCTGGGAGACCTGCGACCGGTACGGGCTGATCGACGCCTGGCTGCCCGAGTGGGCCCGGATGCGCAGCCTGCCGCAGCACCACCCGATCCACCGGTTCACCCTGGACCGGCACCTGGTGCAGGCCGCCTACGAGGCCACCCGGTACGCCCGTGAGGTGGAACGCCCCGACCTGCTGCTGCTCGGCGCCTTCCTGCACGACGTCGGCAAGGGCCTGCCCGGCGACCACAGCGTCGTCGGTGCGCCGATCGCGGCCGAGGTCGCCGCCCGGGTCGGCCTGCCGCCGGCCGACGTGGCCACCATCGAGAAGATGGTCCGCCTGCACCTGCTGCTGCCGGACATCGCCACCCGGCGTGATCTGAGCGACCCGAAGACCATCTCCACCGTGGCGGAGACCGTCGGCGACCCGGCCACCCTGGACCTGCTGCACGCGCTGGCCCGGGCCGACTCGCAGGCCACCGGACCGGCCGCCTGGTCGGACTGGAAGGGCCGGCTGATGGCCGAGCTGGTCGCCAAGGTGCACACCGCGCTGGACACCGGCGCGCTGCCCGAGCCGCCGCGGCCCGACCCGGAGCTGCTGGACGGCGGCCTGCCGGTGGTGCACCTGGACGGCGACCGGGTGGCGGTGGCCGCGGCCGACCGGCGGGGGCTGCTCGCCGGGGTGACGGCCTGCCTGACGATGCACCGGCTGGACGTGGTGGCGGCGAACACGACCACCGTGGACGGGCGGGCGATCGTGGAGTTCTACACGTCGCCGCGGTACGGGTCGCCGTACGATCCGGTTGCTCTCGCCGCTGACCTGCGCCGCGTCGCCTCGGGCGACGTCTCGGTGACCCAGCGGGTGCGGGCCCGGGCGATGAGCGCCCGCGGTGGCACCGCCTCGCCCCGGGTGGTGTGGCAGCGCGACGTGGCCACCGACGCGGTGGTGCTGGAGCTGCGCGCCGCCGACTCGGCCGGGTTGCTGTACCGGGTGACCACCGCGCTCGACGAGGCCGGCGCGGAGATCCGGGCGGCCCGCATCTCCACCCTGGGCGGTGACGTGGTGGACGCGTTCTACCTGGTCGGCGCCTGGTCGGAGGCGTCCGACCGGAATCGGGTGGAAGCCGCCGTCCTGGCTGCTGTCTGAGCGTCACCTCCGGCCGTGACCCGGCGTTGAGCTGATCGACATTGCTGGGGTACGGACGGAGAGCCGATGGCTGAGGCGCAGCCGGTCGCGTTGCTGGACGACCACGTCACCCTGGCTGGGGCCGGAGCGGATCTGTCGCTGCCCTATACCGCGATGCGCAACCGCTCGGTGGCGGCCCGCCGGGTGCTCGCCCGGGCGGCCGGCGGCACCCTGGAGGAGCTGCTCGAGGCGGCCCGCACCGGTGACGTGCGCTGGCTGCGCCGCAGACGGCGACGGGTCGACGCGGGCCTGCTCGCCGGACTGGCCCAGACCTTGGCGCTGCAGGACGAGCTGCCCACCGACCGCGACGACGCGCTGGCCCTCTACAGCCTGATCCGCGCCGCGCTCGGCGCGCGGGCGGTGCCCGCCGCGCACCAGGCCCTGCACACCCAGCTGGTCTACGCCTGGCAGGGTCCGGAGCGGGCCCGGGAGCTGCTCGGCGGGTACCGGCGGATGCTCCGGCCGGCCCGGGAGACGCTGGAGATCGACCTGGCCAACCCGTACGCCGGCGCGACCGGCCCGGAGGAGCCCTGGCTGGCCCGTTTCGGCGCACTCTTCCCGGAGCCGGCGCCCTCGCTGCGCGCCGCCCCGGAACAGGTGCCGTTCGACCGGCTGACCGCCGAGGCCGACCGCCCCGCCGACCCGGCCGAGGAACGCGTCTCGGTCGTGGTGACCGCCTTCCGGCCCGGCCCGGGACTGCTCACCGCGGTCCGCTCGATCGTGGCGCAGTCCTGGCCGAACCTCGAGATCATCGTGGTGGACGACGCCTCGCCGCCCGAGCACGACGCGGTGCTGGCCGAGGCCGAGTCGCTCGACGACCGGGTCCGGCTGCTGCGGCTGCCGGCCAACGCGGGCACCTACGCGGCCCGCAACGCCGGGGTGGAGGCGGCCCGCGGCGAGTTCGTCACGTTCCAGGACTCCGACGACTGGTCCCATCCGCGCCGGATCGAGCTGCAGCTCGCCCCGCTGCTCGCGGACCCGGCGGTGGTCGCCACCACCTCGGAGGGGATCAGCGTCACCGACGACCTGGTGATGACCCGGCCCGGCATCCGGCGCGGCCGGGTCAACGTCTCCTCGCTGATGTTCCGGCGCGACGCGGTGACCCGGCGGATCGGCTGGTTCGACGCGGTACGCAAGGCCGCCGACTCGGAGTTCGTGGAGCGGATCGAGGCCGCCTTCGGCCCCCGCTCGGTCCGCCGGGTGGCCCGGCCGCTGGCCCTGATCCGGCTCTCCGAGGGGTCGCTCTCCCGGTCCGAGATCCGGGCCTTCTGGATGCACCCGGCGCGGACCGCGTACATGTCGGCGTACCGCTGCTGGCACGCGTCGGGGGAGCCGCTGCGCGTCGGACCGGACCGGCCGTTCGTGGCGCCGGCCCATCTGATCGGGCGGCCGGCCGCGAGCTCGTACGACGTGGTTCTGGCCGCCGACTGGCGGTTCCTGACCGGCACCCAGCGGGCCGCCCTGGCCGAGATCGAGGCGCTGCGCCGGGCCGGCCTCACGGTCGCGATCCTGCACCTGGAGGCGCTGCGGTCGGTGGACCGGCAGCGGCGGTCGCTCAGCCCCGGCGTGCAGCGGCTGATCAACGCCGGCCGGCTGGCCCAGGTGCTGGAGACCGACGAGGTCGAGGCGGGGGTGCTGGTGGTCCGGCAGCCCGAGGTGCTGCAGTTCGCGCCGGAGGACGGCTGCCGGATCCGGCCGCGGCGGCTGCTGGTCGTCGCGGACCGGGCGCCGGCCCGCCGGGACGGCAGCGACCGGCGCTACACGGTGGCGGCCGCCTCGGCGTCGGCGGAGCGGCTGTTCGGGGTCCCGGCGCTGTGGTGCCCGCAGGACGCGGGGATCCGTGCGGAGCTGGACGGGGTGGAGCTGACGGCGTACGACCTGCCGGCGGTGGCCGAGCCGCTGGACGTCGCCCGGCCGCTGCCGGATCCCGGCGGCCCGCCGGTGGTCGGCACCGACCTGTGCGATGCCGGTGAGTGGCCCCGGGACCTGGCCGACGCGCTCGCCGTGCCCCGCCGGTGCCGCACCGCCGACGTCCGGCTGCGGCTGCCGGAGACCCCGCTGCGCCCGGCCGGCCTGCCCACGCCCTGGCTGGTCTACGAGGCGGCCGACCTGGATCCGCGCACGTTCGCCGCCCAGCTCGACTTCTACCTGCACTTTCCCTCCGAACAGGCGGCCGAGCTGCTCTCCCGCCCGGCCCTGGAGGCGGCCGCGACCGGATGCGTGGTGCTCGTCCCGGAACGGCTCGCCGAGGCCTTCGGCGACGCCGCGGTCGCCTGCGCGGCTGCGGACGTGCCCGCGGTGATCCGGCGCTACCAGGCCGACCCGCGCCGGTACCGCGACCGCAGCCGCCTGGCCCGGGCCGCGGTCGCCGAGCGGCACCGGCCGGCCGCCCTGGCCGAGCGGATCAGCGCACTGGCCCGGCCCGGGCCCCCGGCCAAACAGGCGCCGTCTCAGCGAGTGCCCGGCGCCGGGGCGTAACGAGGCCGGGAGCAGCGACGTTACCGAGGTGGAACGCAGCGATGAGGAGTGTCTGCATGAGTCACCTGAGGCGAATCCGCCGCCGGCTGCCGCGCCTGTCGTCGGCGCAGGCCGCTGCGATGGCGCTTGTCGGCGTCCTCGGTGCGGTGTCCGCGGCAGCCGCCCTCACCGGGCACACCGGCACCGCGACCGCCACCCTGGCCGTCCTGGTCAGCGCCACGCTGGCCGCCCTGCTGCTGCTCTTCCGCCGGCTCGCCGGGGTGCAGCGGACCGGGCTGGCCGCGCAGCGGGACCTGCGCACCACGGTCGAGGAGATGCAGCGGCGCCTGGTCGCCGCGGTGGAACGGGAGCGGCTCACCGCCGGCGACCGGCACCTGGAGCTGGCCGACGCGATCGCCCGGGTCAAGCAGGTCACCGACCGCAAGGCGGCCTCCGCCCAGGTGCTCGGCCTGCCGCGCGAGTTCGAGGCGACCGTGCAGCTGTTCCAGGGTTTCGTGCCGCGCGCGCCGATGCCGTCCTCCGGTGACTTCGCGCTGAACCCGACCGACCTGCTGGAGCTGCTCCACCTGATCCGGACCCGGCAGCCGCGCCTGGTGCTGGAGCTGGGCAGCGGCACCTCGTCGGTGTGGATCGCCTACGTGCTGGAGCAGACCGGCGGCCGGCTGGTCTCGCTGGACCACGACGCCGAGTACGCCCGGCGCACCCGCGCGGTGCTCGCCGCGCACGGGCTGACCGAGGTGGCCGAGGTGCGCGACGCCCCGCTGACGCCGGTCACCATCGACGAGCGGGACTACCCCTGGTACGACCCGGACGCCCTGGCCGACCTGCACGACGTCGACTTCGTCCTGATCGACGGCCCGCCCGCGGCCACCGGCCCGGACGCCCGCTACCCGGCGCTGCACGTGATCGAGAAGCGGCTCGCCGACCGGGCGACGCTGGTCTTCGACGACGCCGGCCGCAAGGACGAGCAGGCCGCCCTGGCCGCCTGGACCGAGCGCTTCGAGGGACTGACCCGGGAGGGCGAGATCCTCGGGCGGCACGCGGTGCTGTCGTTCGCCCGGCCGCCGGCGATGGCCGTGGCGCCCGGCTGATCCGATGACTTCGACGCTCGCGCGGCACGACGTCCGCCCGGACGCCGGCGCGGCCCACCCGCCGCACCGGGCGGACATCGAGGGTCTGCGCGCCGTCGCGGTGCTGCTCGTGGTCCTCGCCCACGTGGGCGTACCCGGCGTGGCCGGCGGGTTCATCGGGGTCGACGTCTTCTTCGTCATCTCCGGCTTCCTGATCAGCTCGCTGCTGCGCCGGGAACTGGCCGCCACCGGCCGCCTGGACCTGCCGCGGTTCTACGCCCGCCGGGCGGTCCGCCTGCTGCCGGTCGCCACCCTGGTCATCGCGGTGACGCTGGCCACGGCCTGGTGGCTGGCGCCACCGGCCCGGTTCCCCGGGCACGCCCGGGACGCGCTCGCCGCCGCCACGTACACGATGAACATCCGGCTGGCGGAGATCGGCACCGACTACTTCGCGGACGCGGCGCCGTCGCCGTTCCAGCACTTCTGGTCGCTCGCCGTCGAGGAGCAGTTCTACCTGGTTTGGCCGATTCTGATCGGCGCGCTGGCCGTGCTGCGGCGCCGGTGGATCCCGGTCACGGCCCTGGCCGCGCTCTCGGCGGCCTCGTTCCTGTGGAACCTGCACGAGCAGGCGTACTTCAGCTCCCTGAGCCGGGCCTGGGAACTCGGCGCGGGCGCGCTGCTGGCACTCACGGTCACCGCGCGGCCGCGGCGCCGGCCGGCGCTCGGCTGGGCCGGCGCGGCCGCGATCCTCATCGGTGCGGCGGCGTTCGACGCGAGCACACCCTTTCCCGGTACGGCGGCGCTGCTCCCGGTGCTCGGCACGGTGGCGGTCATCGCGGCCGGCGGCAACCGTCTGCTGGAGACCGGTCCGATGCGCTGGCTCGGCCGGATGTCCTACGGCTGGTACCTCTGGCACTGGCCGCTGCTGTTCCTGGCCCCGTCCGGCCTCGCCGCCCGTGCCGGATACGCGGTCGTCGCCCTCGGCCTGGCGGTCGCCGGCCACCACCTGCTGGAGAACCCGGTCCGCTACCACCGCTGCTGGTCGGTGCGCCCGCGCCGCGGCCTGGTCCTCGGCCTGGGCCTCTCCGCCGCCGCGGCCGGGATCGCCGGGCTGGGGCTGCTCTTCCCGCCGGCGGTGCCGACCGGTGGCGCCGTCCCGGACGCCCGGCGGGCCCTGCACCGGGCCGCGGACCCGGCGGCCGAGCTGAACCGGATGCTGGTCGCCGCCGAGCACGCCACCGGCCTGCCCCGGAACCTGACGCCCACCTTCAAAGCGGCGTCCGGGCAGCGGCTGGCGCCGCAGCTGGACGGCTGCCACGTCGGGCTGGCCGGCCCGTTCCGCCCGGAGAGCGACTGCGTCTACGGGAAGCGGGACGCGCCGCGTACGGTCGTCCTCTTCGGCGACTCGCACGCTCTGCAGTGGTTCCCGGCGTTCACCGCGATGGCCGAGCGGCGCGGCTGGCGGCTCGTGGCTCTGACCCGCAGCGCGTGCAGCCCGGCCGAGGTGGCCCTGATGGAGCGGCGGGCCCAGCGGCGCTACTCCGAGTGCGACACCTGGCGGGAGCAGATGCTGACCCGGATCGCCGGGCTGCGCCCGGACCTGGTGGTGGTCTCGTCCAGCGTCAACTACCGGCAGGTGCTCGCCGGGGCGCCGGCCGATCCGGACGCGGTGTGGCGGACCGGGTGGGAACGCACGCTGGACACCCTGAAACGGCACGCCGGCGTGGTGACGGTGCTCGGCGACACCCCGTTCCTGACCGGGGAGCCGGCCGACTGCCTGACCCAGCGGGCCCGCGACATCGGTGGCTGCGCCGCCGAGCCGGGCGCGGTGGTGCTGGAGCCGAAGTGGCGGGAGATCCAGCGCGACACGGCGGCCGCGGCCGGGATCGCCACGGTGGATCCGCTGCCGTGGCTGTGCGCCGGCCGATGCCCGCTCGTGGTCGGCAACACCCTGGTCTACCGGGACAGCAATCACCTGACGAAGGCGTACGCCGCGCTGGTGACGCCGTTGCTGGACGCGCAACTGCCCTGGCCGCGCTGAGAAGCGCGACCAGGGCAGGCGGGTCAGTAACCGAAGTTCTGGGTGTAGTACGGCGTGCCGTTCTTCGCGTAGACCGCGCCCACGCCCACCGTCTTCAGCTTGCAGTTGACGATGTTGGCGCGGTGACCCGGGCTCTTCATCCAGCCCTTGACCACGTCGGCGCCGGTGCGGTAGCCCCAGGCGATGTTCTCGGCGCCGGGCTTGCTGTAGCCGGCCGCCTTCACCCGGGCGACGAACCGCGTGCCGCCCTTGCCGGTGTGGCTGAAGGAGCCGGACTGCGCCATGTAGGTGCTGTGGCCGCGGGCGGCCTTGGTCAGCGCGGCGTTGACGGTGAGCGCGGCGCAGCCGTTGGCCTTGCGCTGCACGTTGATGAGCCGGTTGATGTCGTTCTGCAGGGTGCCCTCGGAGACAGGCGCTGCCGCGGCCGGGGAGGCGATCATCGCGGCGCCGGTGAGAGCGGCGGGGACGAGGGCGACCAGGGCGAAACGACGGAGCAGCGAACGCAAGAGGAACCCTTTCGGAGTACGGCGCCTGGCTCATCGCCAGGTTCACCGTTCCCTTCGGTGTTCCCCTGTGCTGCTTGATCGCCGGGAGGGTGCCTCCCCGTCTCCGTTCGGTTGCTACCCCAGCAGGGCCGTCACGGCCTGCGCGTAGCGGTCGTGGTGGTGGTTGCGGCGGACCAGGTCGAGGCCGCGCTCGCTCTGCGCCAGCAGTTTTTCCGGGTGCCGGTGCAGCCGCTGCACGGTGGCCGCCAGCTCCTCCGGTTCGCTGTAGACGGCGGCCGTGCCGAACAGCGGGGCGTACCGCTGAGGGAGCACCGGGATGCAGCCGGCGGCGAGCGCGACGATCAGCTCCGCGGCGGCCACCACCGGCACGTCGTCGGCGGGGAAGTGCAGATAGAAGTCCAGCTGGTGCAGGAACGCCCGGGTGTCGACGTCGGACGGCCGGTAGAGCAGCCAGCCCTTCGGCGGGCGCCCCGCCTCGCCGGTGCGGTCCAGCACCCGGACGTCCAGGCCGGCCGAGCCAGGCAGCAGGCTCTGCAGCAACCGCGGCTCGCCGGGCAGCGCGCAGATCCGGCCGATCACCGGCCGGTCCGAGCGGGGGCCGGGCCGGTGCAGCCGCCAGCGGGCCAGGTTGACCGTGCCGGGCAGGTCGGCCGGGGCCGCGGGGAGGGCGAGCGTGGCCCGCTCAGCGGGTCCGGCCGGGGCCCAGTGCGGCGCCACACCGAAGAGCCGGTGCGCCTCGGCCGCGCACGGGCCGGCCGCGGTCGCCCACCGGGGATCGGCCTCGATCACCACCCGGTCCGCCCGGATCCGGCCGGTGATCCCCGGCGCGAAGGCGAGCACACCCGGTCCGTGCACCACGACCAGCCGGGCGTGCACCTCGTCGGTGAGCACCACCTGGTCCACCACACCGGAGTTGACCATCTCCTGGAGCGTGGGGTCGAGGGTGGCCGGCTTCCCGGCGACCCGGCTCAGCTCGGCGAGGTGCAGCAGCGCCACGGTGCGCCCGGGGCGGGTCAGCGAGCGGACCCGCTCACCGGCCGGCCAGGCGACGTCGCCGCGGGCGCTCCAGTCACCGGCGAGGACCACGTCGTAGCAGGCACGCGCGGGCTCACCGGTCAGCTTGCGCGGCGCCGCGAACACCCGGTCCCGCGGCGCGGCGGGCCGCACCGCGTCGGCCCGGCCCGCGGCGACGCGCCGGTGCCAGGCCTGGAAGGCCGAGAGGTACGCCCACCGGGCCGGATGCATCCAGCCGGGCGCCATGTCGGCACTGGAGAGTGAACCGGCGGTGAGCCGGATCAGGGCCAGCGGCTCGTCCCCGAGGTGCGCGACGGCGGCTCGGCCGAAGACGGCGCGGGCCCGCTCCACGTACTCGGCGTCGGCGCCCTTGCGTACCGGGTCCAGGTAGCCGAGCCGGGTGAGCGCCGGCTCCCGGCGCACCATCAGCGACGACAGGTTGTACGAGCGGAACTCCGGGAAGCCCGGCCGGGTCAGCACCAGGTCCTCGGTGACCCGGATCCCGGCCGACGTGGTGGCGACCAGGGCGCTGTCGGCGAGCAGCGGGCCGACCTGCTTCTCCAGCCGCAGCGGGTGCGACCAGTCGTCGGAGTCCTGGAAGGTGACGAACGTGCCGGTCGCGGCGTCCAGCCCGGCGTTGCGGGCCCGGTAGGTACCGCCGTTCTCCGGCATGCGCAGGATCCGGACCCTCGGGTCGAGCGCGGCCGCCCGGCCCAGCACGACGTCGAACTCCGGCCCGGAACCGTCGTCGACCACCAGGATCTCGTGGTTGGTCCAGCTCTGCGCCACCAGCGAGCGGACCGCGGTGAGCAGCGCGATCCCCGGCCGGTACGTGGTCACGATCGTGGTGATCCGGTGCGGCGACCCGTGCCGTGGCGCGTGGTGCGAGCGGATCCGGTCGAACGGTGTCGCGCCGTCCGCGTCCAGGGTGAGCCCGGGCGCCGGCAGCAGCCCGTTGAACCGGGACGGCCACTCGTCCTTGCTGCTCAGGTCCACGGTGAGCGCGGCGCGTACCGGGGCCGGGAGGTCCGGGCAGTCGGCCAGCAGCTTGGCCGCCCGCCCGTGGTCCCCGGCGGCGAAGGCCAGCTGGGCGTGCAGCCCCTGATGCTCGCGGGCCACCCCGGCGGTGCCGAAGGTGCGCAGCAGCGAGTCGAACAGTGCCAGGCCGTCGGCGCGGTCGTCCGGGAACAGGTCCTGGCAGGTGATCACCCGGGCCAGCTCGCCGAACGCCCACGGGTCGGCGTCCGGGAAGAGCCGGCCCTCGTGCGCGCCGGCGATCAGGTCGTCCACCGGGCGGCGGGCGGCCGCGTACGCCAGCAGCGTGCGCGCCGCGGCCGAGCGGGTGTGCAGGGCGGCCGTCGCCGGGCCGGTCGGGGCCACCTCCAGCAGCGCACGCCACTGCTGTTCCAGCAGGTCGGTTCCGTACGCGTCCGGTGTCGTGTGCTGCCTGGACATGGCCCCCCGAAGGTTGGTCTCGCCGTCGACCGGATCAACGGCGCGACGGTGCCGGGCGTGACGCCGGGCGAGCGGCGTTCGTTGTGCCCGAAGTGCACACCATGACCGCGAACGTCCATGACGTGGCGATTCTCTCGGACTTCCGGTATCCGGGCGGCACGTCGGCCAGCATCGCCGCGGAGGTACGCGCACAGGCCCGTGCCGGCCTCTCCACCGTGCTGGTCCAGGTGCGGTCGCCGCACCTGAAGCGGGACCGCCCGTTCAACCCGCTGATCGTCGAGTTGCTCCGCGACGGCCTGGCCGACCTCTGCCCGGACGGCGAGCCGGTGGACGCCCGGCTGCTGGTGATCCGGCAGCCGCGGATCTTCACCGAGGACCTGCCGGCGGTGCCGCGGATCCGCGCCGAGCGGACCGTGATGGTGCTCAACCAGGCGCCCGGCGACGCCGCCGACCCGGCGCGCTACTACCGCTTCGCCGAGGTCAAGCAGCGGGTCGAGGGCTGTTTCGGGCCGTGCGAGTGGGCGCCGATCAGCCCGCAGGTCCGCACCGAGGTGCTGCGCGCGGCCCCGGACGCCGCGCTGACCCGCACCGACTGGCACGAGATCATCGACACCGCGGACTGGTGGGTCGAGCGGACCCGCCCGGTCGCCGGGGTCCCGGTCCTGGGCCGGCACGGGCGGCCCGACCCGGTCAAGTGGCCACGGACCGCCGAGGAGCTGCTGCAGGCCTATCCGGACACGGCCAACGTACGGGTGCGCGTCCTCGGCGGCGGCGAACTGGCGGTGGAGAAGCTGGGCCGCCGGCCGGAGAACTGGGAGGTGCTGGAGTTCGGCTCGGTGTCACCCGCCGAGTTCCTGCGCGGCCTGGACTTCTTCGTCTACTTCCACGACCCCGACCTGGTCGAGGCGTTCGGCCGGACCATCATGGAGGCGATGGCGGCCGGCGTGCCGGTGGTGATCGGCGAGCACTTCCGCCCGATCTTCGGGGACGCGGCGCTGTACACCACCCCGGCCGGGGTGGTCCCGCTGGTCCACGAGCTGTACGACGACCCGGACCGCTACCAGGAGGTGGCCCGCCGGGCCCGTGTCTTCGTCGACGAGCACTTCGGTTACCGCTCGCACCTGGCCCGGCTCGCCGACCGGGGCGTCCACCCGCGCGGCGCCCCGGTGGACCGGCCCGGCGCCGCCCCGGACGCCGAGCCGGCCCGCGGGGTGCTGCTGGTCAGCGACAACGGCGTGGGCCTGGGGCACCTGTCCCGGCTGATGGCGATCGGCCGGCGGCTGCCGCCGGAGACCCCCGCGGTGATCGCCACCCAGTCGCACGGCGCGTCGGTGGCCCACCGGGAGGGTTTCCTCACCGAGTACATCCCGTCCCGCAGTGTGCTGCGGCTGCCCCGGCAGCGCTGGACCGAGCTGCTGCGCAGCCGGCTGGAGCACCTGGTGGACCTGCACCGGCCGGCCGTGGTGGCGGTCGACAGCGTCCCGCACGACGGCATCGTCGCCGCGGTCGCGGCCCGCCGCGACGTCACCTGGGTCTGGGTGCGCCGCCCGATGTGGCGGCGCGACACCGGCGCCGACTGGCTCGCCAAGGGCGCGGTCTTCGACGGTGTCCTGGAACCGGGCGAGTTCGCCGCCGCCGCCGACGAGGGGCCGACCGTCGGCGACCGGGAGCGGGTCCACGCGGTGGAGCCGATCACCTACCTGGACCGGCACGAGCTGGTGGACCGGGAGGCCGCCCGGGCGGCGCTGGAGCTCGACCCGGACCGCCCGGCCGCGCTGGTCCAGCTCGGCGCGGGCAACATCAACGACATCTCGTCGCCGACCGCCCGGATCACCCGGCACCTGCGCGACGCCGGCTTCCAGGTGGTGTTCGCCGAGTCCGCGATCGCCACCGAGCCGATGCCGGCGGTTCCCGGGACCCGTCTGGTGAAGCTGTACCCGATCAGCCGGTATCTGCGCGGACTCGACCTGGTGGTCAGCGCCTCCGGCTACAACTCGTTCCATGAGCTGCTGGCCTTCGGGGTGCCCACGGTCTTCGTGCCGAACCGGGAGACCGCCCTGGACGACCAGGTGAGCCGGGCGCGGTTCGCCGCGGCCGCCGGCGCCGCCCTGATGGTCGAGGACCCCGACAGCGAGGACCTGGACCGGGTGCTCGCCCAGGCGGTCCGGCCCGACGTGCGTGCGGAGCTGAGCCGCCGGTGTGAGCAGGTCCGGTTCGGCAACGGCGCCGCGGCGGCCGCGCGCTGGCTCGTGGGGCTGGCCGACCCGATTCCTTCCGGAGCGTGACCATGTCTGACGAAGCCACGACCGACCTCGCCCTTCTCGCCGGCGATCCAGCCGGTCCGGGCCCGGCCCGGCTGGAGGCGCTCGTCGTGCGGCTGCGGACCGTCGAGCAGCAGCGCGACGCCTGGCAGACCCGCTGCGCGGGCCTGGCCGGCGAGCGGGACCAGGAGCGCGAGGCCGTCCGCCGGCTGCGGGCCAGCGGTTCCTACCGGCTCGGGCGTACGTTGGTGACCTTCGCCCGGGACCCGCTGCACTCCTCGCCGCGCCTGCTGCGCCGCCTGGTCGGCCGGATGCGCCGCCGGGCCCCGGCGAAGCCGCGACGTGCCAAGGTCGCCGCTCCCGCGCTCCCCACCCACCTGTACGTGGCGATCGGCCTGCGCCTGCCGGCCCTGCGCTCGTTCGTGCTGGCGGTGCAGCGGCGCCTGCTCGTCGAGCCGGACCACCGGGCCGTGGTGCTCACCGACGACCCGGCGTTCTCGCTGCTGCGCGGGTCCGGGCTGGTCATCGAGTACCTGCCGGACCGGCAGACCTGGCACCGGCACCGGCCGGACCGGCCGTGGGACGGGGTGCTCGCCGAGCGGCTGGCGCGGCTCTCCCGGGAGCACGCCGCCGCCCAGGTGATCTTCATCGATCCGGATCACCCGCCCACGCTGGCCGATCTGCTGCGGCAGCACGACACAACCATGCCGGTCCAGCGGTCGTTGCAGCAGTCGTGACCACTGAAACCGTGACACTTCCTCAGCAACCGGACAAAGCTTCCGGGCTGCGCGAACGGCCGTCCGGACCGTCGCCGGACGCCGGCCGGCGGCTCTGGGGACACGTCCTGCGCCGGTGCGTCCTGGTGCCGCTGATCGTGCTGGTGCCGCTGATCGCCGTCGCGCCCCGCGGCGACCACCGGTTCAACCTCTACTGGCACGGCGGGATGTTCCGCGACGAACCGTGGCGGATCGTCTCGCACACCGTCGCGACCGGGGAGACCTACCTGCGGCTGGGGAACTTCCGGCCGCTCGGGCGGATGCTGGAGAAGTCGCTGGACCTGCTCGCCTTCGCCGGCACCCAGCTGCTGCACCTGCCGGCGAACGTCACGTTGCGCCTGGTCACGCTGGGCGCGGCGATGCTGCTGACCGGGGCGGTGGTGCTCTTCGCGGAGAGCGTGCTGACCCGCGGGCGGCTCTTCGCCACCCCGCCGTCCACGGTGGCGCTGCTGCTGCCGTACGGGATCGGGGCCGGGTTCGTCGCCGCCGGGCGCAACAGCACCACGACCCTGTTCGGCGGGCTCTACCTGAGCACGGCGGCCCTGGTCCTGCTGGTCGCGGTCGCGGCCTGCCGGCTGGAACGCCTGCGCTGGTGGCACGCCGTGCTGGCGGTCTCGGCGGGCGGCGGGCTCGCGGTCTTCAACGAGCCGGCCTACTTCGCCGTGCCGCTGGCCACGGTCGCGGTGCTGGCCCGCGGACGGTTCGTCCTCGGCCAGGACGTCCGGCGCCTGCTCGGATCGGCCGGGGTACGGCTGTGCGCGCTGCTCTGGGCCGGTTTCCTGCCGGTGTTCGCGGTCGTGCGGTGGATCATCCGGGGTTACTGCGCGGACGGGAGCTGCTATCACGGCTCGGATCTGGCGATCGACGGGCGCGGGCTGCTCGTGCTGCCGGCCCGGATGCTGGCCTGGCTGCCCCCGGCGCAGTGGCAGGCGGCCACCACCAAGTCCGGGACCTGGCTGTGGGGAGTCCTGCCGGTCGCCGCGCTCCTGCTGCTGACGGTGCTCGCCCTCCGTACGGTCAAGAATCTGCCTGCCGCCGGCCGGCCGCCCGGGCGGGCACTCGCGGGTCTGGCCCTGGCCGCCCTCGCCCTGCTCGCCTTCGGCGCACTGCCCGCCGCGCTCAGCGTGGAGGTGCACACCAACCTCACCGGCGGCGCCCTCTGGACCGAGGGCTGGCGGGACTCGGCGACCACCGCGCCGGCCGGCATGCTGCTCGCCGTCGTGCTGCTGGTGCTGCTCACCCGCGGCGGGCGCCGCAGCGCCGGGCTCGTCCTGGCCGGCCTGGTGCTCGCCGCGGCCGGCTCGGCCGCGGCCAACCGGGCCTACGCCGAGCAGTCCGCCGGCTGGCAGTCGTCGCACCTGGAGAACCGGATCGCGTACGCGATGAGCGCGTTCGAACGGGGACCCGCCGGTGACGCTCGCCGCTGCGCGCTGCTGGGCGAGGCGCTGCGGCTCAACACCGGCAGACCGTTCCAGCAGCAGCGGTACACCGACTCGCTGAACGTCGCCGCCCGCGCCGTCGCGGGAGTTCCGTTCTGCGAGGTGATCCGGTGACCGGCCCGCTGATCTCGGTGGTGGCGCCGATCTACAACGAGGGCCCCGGCGTCGAGCGCTTCGTCGCCCGCCTCGGCGAGGTGCTCGGCACCGCCGCCCTCCGCTACGAGCTGATCCTCGTCGACGACGGCTCGACCGACGACTCCTGGTCCCGGATCGCCCAGCAGGCACTGCTCGACCCGCGGGTGCACGGGCTGCGGCTGTCGCGCAACTTCGGCAAGGAGGCCGCGCTGCTGGCCGGCCTGGAGCACGCCACCGGCGACGCCGTCGTGGTCATCGACTCCGACCTGCAGCACCCGCCGGCCGCCATCCCGGCCATGGTGCGGCGTTGGCAGGCCGGCGCGCAGGTGGTGGAGGCGGTGAAGCGGAACCGGACCGGGCAGTCGCTCGGCAACCGGCTCAGCGCCCGGCTGTTCAACAAGGCGTTCACCGGCCTCACCAAGGTGGACCTGGTCGACGCCACCGACTTCCGGCTGCTCGGCCGCCCGGCTCTGGACGCGCTGCGGCGGATGCCCGAGCACTCGTCGTTCTTCCGCGGCACCAGCAGCTGGATCGGCTTCACCCGGGCCACCGTCGAGGTGGACATCGACCACCGCGAGGGCGGCGCCTCCCGCTGGACCCTGCGCGGCCTGTTCCGCCTCGCGGTCAACGGCCTGACCTCGTTCACCTCGGCGCCGCTGCACATGGTGACCCTGGCCGGGCTGAGCTTCGCCCTCTTCTCCCTGGTGCTCGGCGTGCAGACGCTGGTGCGCTGGGTCAGCGGCGGCTCGGTGGCTGGCTTCACCACGGTGATCCTGCTGCTGCTGGTGACCGGCACGTTCGTCCTGATCGGCCTCGGCGTGATCGGGGAGTACCTGGCCCGGATCCACGAGGAGGTCCGGGGCCGGCCGCGCTACCTGATCCAGGAGCGGGTCACCGCGCCGGCCGAGTCCGCGGTGCCCGAGCAGTGGGTCGTCGAGCAGCGTGCCGAGCGCTGACCTCGCGCGCCTGGCCCGGTACGCGATCAGCGGCGGCCTGAGCGCCCTCACCCACTTCAGCGTCGGGCTGGCCGGCACCGGGCTGCTGCGCCTGTCGCCGGTGCCCGCCTCCACCGCCGGGTTCGCCGCCAGCGTCGTGGTGTCCTACCTGCTGCAGCACGCCTGGGTGTTCCGTTCCGGTGCCGGGCACGCGGTCGCCGGGCCGCGATTCCTCACCGTCACCGCGGCGGCCCTGGCCCTGAACACGGTGGTCCTCTGGCTGGGCGCGGATGTGCTCGACGGCCCGTACCCGGTGGTACAGGCCGTCGCGCTGGTGCTGATCCCGGTGCTGAACTACGCCCTCAACTCCCGCTGGACCTTCACAGGCGGTGCGCCTCGCGTACCGAGGTGACGCCGCGGGTGTCGAAGAAGCGCTTGGAGATCCGGGCCAGGTGGTCGGCGTCGTACTCGCGGTGGTTCTGCACCAGGATGACCAGGTCGGCCGAGGCGGCCGCGCCCTCCAGGTCGTCGGTGCGCTCCACCGGCACGCCGCCCACGTCCCAGGTGCGCACGTGCGGGTCGTGGTAGGCCACCGTGGCGCCGAGCGCGGCCAGATGCCGGGCCAGCGGCGCGGCGGGCGACTCCCGCTGGTCGGCGATGTTCGCCTTGTACGTGATCCCGAGCAGCAGAATCGTCGCACCGCGGACCGCCTGGCCGTCGGCGTTGAGCAGGTTCTGGGCACGCCGGGCCACGTACGCCGGCATCGTGGTGTTGATCTCCTGGGCCAGCTCCACGAACCGGAACGGGTAACCGAGCTTGCTGCGCACGTTGTGGCTCAGGTAGTTCGGGTCGATCGGGATGCAGTGCCCGCCCACCCCCGGCCCCGGGTAGAACGCCTGGAACCCGAACGGCTTGGTGGACGCCGCGTGGATCACGTCCCAGAGGTCGATGTCGAGCTCGTGGCAGAACCGCGCCATCTCGTTGACCAGCGCGATGTTGACGTGCCGGTAGGTGTTCTCCAGCAGCTTGGCGGTCTCCGCCTCCCGGGTCGACCGGGTCCGCACCACCGTCTCGACGAACCGGCCGTAGAACCGCTCGGCCACGTCGGTGCAGGCCGGGGTGTAACCGCCGACCACCTTCGGGGTGTTGTGGGCGCCGAACGTCTCGTTGCCCGGGTCGATCCGCTCCGGTGAGAACGCCAGGTGGAAGTCGATTCCGGCGGTCAGCCCGGAGAGCTGCTCCAGCCGGGGCCGCACCACCTCGTCGGTGGTCCCCGGATAGGTGGTGGACTCCAGCACCACCAGCATGCCCGGCCGCAGGTTGCGCCCGATCGCCGAGGTGGCGCCGACGACCGCCCGCAGATCCGGGCCGTCGCCCTCGGAGAGCGGGGTCGGCACGCAGATCACCGCGGTACGCGCCCGCGCGATCAACGTCTCGTCGGTGGTCGGCTGGAAACCGCCGGACAGCATCGCGTCCACGTCCGCGTCGCTCAGGTCGTCCACGTGCGAACGGCCGGCGCCGAGCGCCCGTACGACGGTCTCGTCGACGTCGAAGCCGAGCACCGACATGCCGGCCCGGATCGCCTGCTGCGCCAGCGGCAGCCCGACGTACCCGAGTCCGAGGATGACGACGTCGTAGCTCAAGGCAGAACTCCTTTGCTGGATGAAACGGTCAGGCCACCGGTGGCAGAGCCACGTCACTGGGTGGGAGAGGCTGGCGGGGAGCGGTGAGCGGCCGGGGGACGGCGGTCGTTCCGGGCCGGGGCCGGCGCAGCTCGAAGGGCGACTGGAACGGCAGGTAGGTCGGCAGGAACTCGGCGAGCAGCGCCTCCTGGTCGGCGACCGCCGCACTGTCCGCGTCCACGTCGTTGAGGCAGAACGCGTCGACGTTGCGGTGCCGCAGCAGCCGGGCCAGCCGCAACGGCGTGGTCGGCTGGGCCAGGTCGGTGTAGAGGTACTGGATCCGGCCGGGCGCCGCCCGCCCGGTCAGGTACGCGTAGTACTGCTGCAGCGAGGAGAGCAGCGAGATGTCGTCCGGGTGCCGGAACTGGTGCCCCGCGGTGGCCGCGACGTGGTCGGCGAAACGCTGCTCGATCTCGGTCAGCACGCTGCGCCGCGACGGGTGCGGGGTGTGCATCATCTTGCGGGTCAGCACCCGGCCGAAGGTCTGCTCGATCAGCCGGCGGTTGTTCTTGGCGGCCGAGTCGGCCGGCCGGTCGGCGGGCCCGCGCGGCGCGGCGTCCACCCGTGCCGTGGACGGGAAGAACTTGGTCAGCCCGCCCGGTGTGAAGAAAAGATCGGGAGTGACCGGGCGCCCGAGGATCACGTCGTCGTTGAGGTAGAGGAAATGCTCGGCCAGCCCCGGAATCCGGTGCAGCCGCGACTCGATGGCCTGGGAGTTGAAGGTGGGCAGGGTGCCGGTGTCCCCGAAGATCTCCTGGTGGCTGACCACGGTGAGCCGGGGATGACTCAGGTCCAGCCAGCCCGGCACCTGGTCGTCGGTGACCAGGAAGACCCGGCGTACCCAGGGGGCGAAACTGTGCAGGGCGCGCAGCGAGTAGCGCAGTTCGTCGCGGCTGGCGTACCGGGAGTCGTTGGCGGCCTGCCCGCTGATCTCGCCGACCCAGGTGTTCTCGGCCAGGGCCCGGGCCTTGCGGCGCTGCCAGGCCGGGTCGCTGCCGTCCACCCAGGTGTAGACCACGTCGATCGGGAAGTCGATCCGGTCCGGGTCGACCGCGGTGAACACCCGGCGGGTGCGGTATCCGGTCACGTCGTCGGGGGCGCTGAACGGGCCGAAGACCGGCTCCGGGGCGACCACGGCGGGCTCGTCGACCGCGATCGAATCGGTCACCGGATTGCGGCGCGGCGCCCGCAGGCGGCCCTCCGCCTCCCGCCAGAACTCGACCTCGCAGGCGTACTCCGGGCCGAGCAGCATGCTGCCGCGGGGATCGGTGACCGGCCAGCAGACGGCCACCACGCCGGGCGTGTCCCGCCGTCGCCCGGCCCGGCCCACCCGCCGCAGCAGCCCGTGATCGTCCGCGACCAGATCCTGGAGCAGCCGCATGACCCGGTCCCGGTCGGCCTCGTGGACGGCGACGGCGGTGCGCACCGGGATCCGCGTCGGCACCCGGAACCAGTCGATGCCGGCCAGGTCGAGAGCCTGGGCGACCCGGTCCAGGTTGCGGCGGCGCACCTCGACCGGCCCGGTCGCGGGCTCCACCCGCGCGGTCACCGGCCGCTTCCCGGTACGGACCCGCAGCGTGGTCGCGCCGGTCCGGTCCCGCAACCGGGCCGGGCCGAGCGGCATCAGGGTGCGGGCGATGCGCAGGCGCCGGTCGGGCGCAACCCGTGGCAGGACACGTTCCTCGACCGCCTCGAAGACCCGTCGCCGGACCGACCACGGGGTCAGTCGCAGGATCTGCCGCAGGGTCACGCCGTCGTCCTTTCGCCGCGCGTCCATCGGAGCCTTAACGTCACGGCTGAGACGGAAGTTGCGGTCTATATCAGGAGTTGCACCCTTTAACTGCGGTATACGCGTTTCAGGGGCGTCTTGCGGCGGTTTGCGGCACGGCCACCCTTAGGGGGCCGGATCGGGGTCACGGCCGATGCGGGGCCTTGCGCGGGCGCGGCATGGTGGAAAGCGGCGACGACGCGACGACGGCGGGAGGCCGCGATGGGCAAGGCAGTGGCGTATCTGGTAGCACTACTCGCCGGGGTGGTCGTGGTGGGCTGGGTCGTCAGCTCGCTGATCGGGCCGTTCCTCTTCTACCTGATCGTGGGCGCGATCGCGGTCGGCGGCGGGCTCTACGTCTACGGCAAACTGAAGAAGTCGATCGCCCCGGGGACGCGCACCCAGCGGCGCATCGAAGCGGCGGCGAAGACCTACCGCATGCGGAACCAGTGAGGTTCGAGCGGTGCGGCTAGGCTTGCGGTCGACGCCGATACTTACGACCACCAGGAAGCCACACCGTGTTTGACACCTTGAGTGACCGCCTGTCCGGGATCTTCACCAAGCTCCGCGGCAAGGGTCGGCTCACCGATGCCGACATCGATGCCACCGCGCGCGAGATCCGTCTCGCGCTGCTGGAGGCGGACGTCGCGCTGCCGGTGGTCAAGGCGTTCATCGCCAACCTCAAGGAGCGGGCGCGCGGCGCCGAGGTCTCGCAAGCCCTCAACCCCGCGCAGCAGATCATCAAGATCGTCCACGAGGAGCTCATCAACATCCTCGGTGGCGAGGGGCGGCGGCTGCAGTTCGCCAAGCAGCCGCCCACCGTCATCATGCTGGCCGGTCTGCAGGGTTCCGGTAAGACGACGCTCGCCGGCAAGCTCTCCCGCTGGCTCAAGGGCCAGGGTCACCAGCCGCTGCTGGTCGCCTGTGACCTCCAGCGGCCCAACGCGGTCAACCAGCTGCAGGTGCTCGCCGGCCGCGCCGGGGTGGACGTCTACGCCCCGCAGCCCGGCAACGGCGTCGGCGACCCGGTCCAGGTCGCGCGCGACTCGATCGAGCACGCCCGGCGGACGGCGAAGGACATCGTCATCGTCGACACCGCCGGCCGCCTCGGCATCGACGCCGAGATGATGCAGCAGGCCGCCGACATCCGCGCCGCGGTCAACCCCGACGAGGTCATCTTCGTCATCGACGCGATGGTCGGCCAGGACGCGGTGCAGACCGCCGAGGCGTTCCGCGACGGCGTCGGCATCACCGGCGTGGTCCTCTCCAAGCTCGACGGTGACGCCCGCGGTGGCGCCGCGCTCTCCGTCCGGCAGGTCACCGGCCAGCCGATCCTGTTCGCCTCCACCGGTGAGAAACTCGAGGACTTCGACCTCTTCCACCCGGACCGGATGGCCAGCCGGATCCTCGGCATGGGTGACGTGCTGACCCTCATCGAGCAGGCCGAGCAGGCCTTCGACGAGGACCAGAAAGAGAAGATGACCAGCAAGCTGCTCGGTGGCGAGCAGTTCACGCTGGAGGACTTCCTGGACCAGCTGATCGCGGTCCGGCGGATGGGCCCGATCGCCAACATCCTCGGCATGATGCCCGGGATGAACCAGCTCAAGGGCCAGCTCGACGAGTTGGACGACAGCCACTTCGACCGGGTCACCGCGATCATCCGCTCGATGACCCCGGGCGAGCGCACCAACCCGAAGATCATCAACGCCTCGCGCCGGCTGCGCATCGCGAACGGTTCCGGCGTCACCGTGATGGACGTCAACCAGCTGCTCAACCGCTTCGCCGACGCGCAGAAGATGATGAAGCAGATGACCGGCATGATGGGCCTGCCGGGCAGCCGCCGCAGCGCGACGAAGAGCTCGAAGAACAAGCGCAAGGGCAAGAAGGGCGGCTCGCAGCGCCCCGCCGGGCGGATGCCCGCCGGCTTCCCGGGCGGCGGCATGCCGCAGCTCCCGCCGGGCCTCGACCCGAACGCCCTGGGCGGCGCGCAGGGCGGCGGCATGCCGCCGGGCTTCAAGCTGCCGAAGCTCGACTTCAACAAGCTGAGCAAGCCGAAGGACGACAACCGCTGATCCGCCTGACCGGAGACGTTCGGGTGTGCCGGGCGGTGGCCCGGCCGGGCGGCTGAACGGTTGATCAGGTAGGACTGTTCCATGGCGTTGCATGTGCGTGGGACGGCCCTGCCCGACGGTGAGGTCCGGGACATCTGGCTGGTCGGCGACCGGGTCACCTTCGAACCGGTGGCCGATGCCGAGACGATCAGCGACGGCGGCTGGATCCTGCCGGGCCTGGTGGACGCCCACTGTCACCTCGGCATCGCCCCCGGGGCCAAGCCGATCGAGAGTCTCGATCAGGCCCGTGAGCTGGCGGCACAGGACCGCGACGCGGGTGTCCTGGCGATTCGGGACGCCGGTTCGCCGTACCCGTACCCCGAATTGGACGACGAACCGGGCGTGCCGCGCCTCGCCCGGGCCGGGCGGCACGTGGCCGCGCCGCGCCGCTATCTGCGCGACATCGGCGTCGAGGTGATGGGCGAGGAGGTCGCGAAAGCGGTCACCGCGCAGGCGAAAGCCGGCACCGGCTGGGTGAAGCTGGTCGGCGACTGGATCGACCGGGACCGGGGTGACCTGGCGCCGAGCTGGGACGCGGCGACGATGGCCGCGGCGGTCGAGGCCGCGCACGCGGCCGGCGCCCGGGCCGCGGTGCACACGTTCTCCGAGGAGGGCGTGGAGATCATGGTGCGGGCCGGGGTGGACTCGGTGGAGCACGGCACCGGACTCTCCCTCGGCCTGATCGACGAGATGGCTCGGCGCGGCACGGCGCTGGTGCCCACGATGATCAACATCCGGACCTTCGGCCGGATCGCCGATGCCGCACGCGGCAAGTTCGACGAGTACGCGGATCACATGATCGCCATGCGCGACCGGTTCCCCTCCGTGGTGCTGGCCGCCCACGAGGCCGGGGTGCCGATCTATGTCGGCACCGACGCGGGCGGCGGCATCGGGCACGGGCTGGCCGCCGAGGAGATGCTCTACCTGCACGAGGCCGGGATCCCGGCGGTCGACGTCCTCGCCGCGGCCTCCTGGCGGGCGCGTGAGTGGCTCGGCTTCCCCGGCCTGGTCGAGGGGGGCCTGGCCGACCTGGTCGTCTACGAGACCGACCCGCGCGCGGACCTGCGAGTGGTCCGCGCGCCGAGCCGCATCGTGCTGAAGGGCCGGGTCATCCGCTGAGGCTCTGTCATCCGCTGAGGCTCCAGATCCGCAGGCCCTCGGAGGTCGGGCAGGCCAGCCGGTCCGGGACGGCCGCGCAGACCCCGATCTGCAGCGGGACCGTGCCGACCCGCTCGGTGTGGCCGTTCGCGACGCGGATCCGCTCGACCTCGCCGGATCCCGCGACCCGCAGCAGCGACTCCGCGGTGAGCCAGGAGACCGCGCTGTCCGGCGCCCGGTAGACCACCTGCCCGTTCCGGTCGTAGAGGGTGCCGGCGCCGCCACCGCCGGTCAGCAGATAGCCGTCGTGCGCCTCGATTCCCTCGGCGCCGTCCGGGCCGGGGACCTCCCAGACCTGCTCCCGTGTCGCCAGGTCGATCGCGGTCACCGTGGTCGTGGCGTCCTGCTTGTCCAGCACGCAGAGCCGGTTCGGGCCGCACAGGTCGGCCTGGCCGAGGGTGTGCCCGCTCTCCCGCTCGGCGATGACCCGGGTGTCCCCGGTACGCAGATCGGTGGCGTGCAGCCGGTAACCGCTCCGGTCCGGCCACGTCTCCTCGCTGATCAGCCATTCCTCGAACGCGGTGATCGTTCCGTTCGCCGCCGCGGCCGGGATGCTGAAGGTCTCGCCCGCCGTGCCGCTGTCCAGGTCCACGACCTGACCCTTTCCGGTCGCGGACACCTGGACCACCCGCTTGCCGGCGAGGTCCTCCTGGCGGATCTCGGTGCCGGATCGCACGGTGACCAGCTTGTCGCCGGCCGTCTCCAGCGACCAGAGCCGCTTGCCGTCCTGCCAGCCGAACGCCTCGATCCGCCGGGTCTGCGCGGACCATCGCACCACCGCTCGGGTCTGCACGGTGAGACCGTCGGCCTCGGAGTAGGGCATCTCCCATCGCAGCCGGCCGTCCGCGGGGTCGTAGACGGAGATCCGGCCTTCGGCGAGCAGCGCGATTCCCTGGCTCATGGCGTAGAGGTGCATGAACGCGTCCGGCTTCGCCGGGCGCTGCGTCTTCCAGGCCTGCGCGCCGGTCCGCAGGTCGGCCGCGAGCAGGTTGACGGTTCCGTCGGCGGCCTGCCAGAGGGTGAAGACCCGTCCGCCGGCGGTCACCGAGTAGTCGACCGTGACCGGGTTGCCGAGGGAGATCGGCGAGCCGACGGCCGACAGGCCCGGTCCGGACGGCGCGACCGTCGAATCCGGCTGCCGGCCGGGGCGGTTCAGCAGCCCGGAGACGCCGGCCGCCACGAGGCACACCGCGACGGCCGCGGCGATCACGGCCCGGTTCCGCCGGCGCTGCCGCCCACGCAGCCGGGCTGCTTCCGGCGGCGCGATCGGGATCGCGTCGGCCTGGCGGCCCAGCCCTTGGAAGAGTTCGTCGAGATCAGTGGGCATCGGACGTTCCCTCCGGCAGCAGAGCGGGTTCGAGCGCGGTCGCCAGGCCGACCCGGCCCCGCGACAGCCACGACTTGACGGTGCCGATCGAGGCGCCGGTCTCCGCGGCGATGTCGGCGACCGAGCGGTCGAGGAGGTAGTGCAGGGCCAGCGCGTTGCGGTGTGCGGCCGGCAACGTCCGCATGGCCCGCACCAGCAGCACGGTGTTCTCCGACGGCGGCGCGACCGGCGGGAGGGGCGGCTCGGCCGCGGCGCGGTCCCGCCGCACGAACAGCCGGCGCCACCGGTCCGTGGAGAGCCGGTTCACCACCAGCCGCAGCCAGGCCTCGGGATCCTCGTAGCCGGACACCCGCCGCCATCGCTGCCAGGCCCGGGCGTAGGCCTCCTGCACCAGGTCCTGGGCTTCGCCGGGGTCGCCGGTGAGCCCGTACGCGTACCGCATCAGCCGCCGGGAGGTGTCCCGGTAGAACCCGTCGAAGTCCATCCATCACCCCGTTCGTCTCCGTTGAGGGACACGGGACGCCCACCCGGCGGGTTGCAGGCCGGCCGAGACTAGGATGCTTCCTCATGGCTCGCGTGCTCACTCCCCGTGCGGAGGACTTTCCCCGCTGGTACCAGGACCTGATCGCCAAGGCGCAGCTCGCCGACAACGGCCCGGTGCGCGGCACCATGGTGATCCGGCCGGTCGGCTACGCGATCTGGGAGCGCATGCAGGCCGACATGGACGCCCGGATCAAGGAGCAGGGCGTTCAGAACGCCTACTTCCCGCTCTTCATCCCGGAGAACTACCTGCGCCGCGAGGCCGACCACGTGGAGGGCTTCTCGCCGGAGCTGGCCGTGGTCACCCACGCCGGCGGCAAGGAGCTCGTCGAGCCGCTCGTCGTCCGTCCCACCAGTGAGACGGTGATCGGCGAGTTCATGGCCAAGTGGGTCGACTCGTACCGTGACCTGCCCCTGCTGCTCAACCAGTGGGCCAACGTGGTCCGGTGGGAGCTGCGCCCGCGGACCTTCCTGCGCACCACCGAGTTCCTCTGGCAGGAGGGGCACACCGCGCACGCCACCGAGGCGGACGCCCGCGAGCACGCCCGCGACATCCACAAGAACGTCTACGAGGCGTTCATGACCGACCTGCTGGCCATCCCGGTCGTGCCCGGCCGCAAGACCAAGGGTGAGCGGTTCGCCGGCGCCACCAACACGATGACCGTCGAGGCCATGATGGGCGACGGCAAGGCGCTGCAGATGGGCACCTCGCACGAGCTGGGCCAGAACTTCGCGAAGGCCTTCGACATCACCTACTCGTCGGCCGAGCGCACCGTCGAGCACGCCTGGACCACCTCCTGGGGCACGTCCACCCGCATGCTCGGCGGTCTGATCATGGTGCACGGCGACGACAACGGGCTGCGGCTTCCGCCGCGCCTCGCGCCGATCCAGGTCCAGATCATGGTGGTCAAGGCAGGCGAGGGCGTCGCGGAGGCAGCGGCCAAGCTGCGCGACGACCTCAAGACCGCCGGCGTACGGGTGAAGCTCGACGACCGTGCCGACATCCCCTTCGGCCGCCGTGCCGTCGACGCGGAACTGCAGGGCATCCCGATCCGCGTCGAGGTCGGCCCGCGGGACCTGGCCAACGGCAACGCCGTGGTCGCCCGCCGGATCGACGGCAGCAAGTCGCCGACCGCCCTGGCCGAGGTCGCGAACGCGGTGGTCGCCGCGTTGAAGGCCGACCAGCAGCGGCTCTACGACGACGCGCTGGCCTTCCGCGAGGAGCGCACGGTCGACGTGAAGACGCTCGGTGAGGCGATCGAGGCGTCCCAGACCGGCTGGGCCCGGGTGCCGTGGTCGGCGGTCGGCGAGGCCGGTGAGAAGGAGGCGAACGGCAAGGCCGTCACGGTCCGCTGCCTGACCCGTCAGGACGGGACGATGCCCGAGTCGGACGAGGAACCGGACCTGGTGGCGTACCTCGGCCGTTCCTACTGACCGTGGGTTTTGATCCGGGCCGGCTCGTCGTCTATCGCAATTTCTCGGCGGGCCGGCTGGTCAACGTCCGGCCCTGCCGGGTGGTCTCCGACGACGAGCGCGGCCTGCTGCTCTGGCTGGCCCCGCACACGCCGATGATCATCGAGGTGGCGGTCGACGGGCGGGGCGTGCGGAACATGCCGTTCGCCGAGTGGGTGACCCTGGAGTACCGTCTCGCCCCGGCCACCTGGTCCGGCCCCGGCATCCTGAAGCTCATCCCGGTCGAGGGTGAGC
This sequence comes from Actinoplanes sp. NPDC024001, assembly GCF_040638955.1. NCBI lineage: Bacteria > Bacillati > Actinomycetota > Actinomycetes > Micromonosporales > Micromonosporaceae > Actinoplanes > Actinoplanes sp. NPDC024001. The sequence goes on along the minus strand of NZ_JBEZZB010000019.1, from coordinate 64,351 downwards.
ACTCGGTGTGGTTCTTCCGCACCGCGGACGGCGCCTTCAAGAACTGGTACGTCAACCTGGAGGAGCACGCCGTCCGCTGGGACGACGGTGCCCTGGCCGGCGTCGACGTGGTCGACCAGGACCTCGACATCGAGGTCATGCCGGACCGCTCGTGGCGGTGGAAGGACGAGGACGAGTTCGCCGAGCGGCTCGCCCTGCCCGAGCACTACTGGGTGCCCTCCCCGGACGAGGTCTGGGCGGAGGGCCGGCGGGTGATCAAGAAGATTGAGGCCGGCGACTTCCCCTTCGACGGGACCTGGACCGACTTCCGGCCCGACCCGTCGTGGCCGGTTCCGGCCGAGGTGCCGGCCGGCTGGGACCGTCCCGGGGCACGTTGAGCCCCGGTTGGGCTTCGCGGCCGCTCGTCTGGCAGAATGGCTTGTTGGTATCCGGCATGCGTCAGGCGCCCTCTAACCCCTGATCGCGACGCCAGTCCACGAGGCATCGGTCCCGCATCCCCACGTGGGTTCCGGTCGGCTCAACCCACGCAGTCATCAGGAGCGAATACACCGTGGCCGTTAAGATCCGGCTTCTGCGGATGGGCAAGATCCGCAACCCGCAGTACCGCATCGTCATTGCCGACTCGCGCACCAAGCGTGACGGCCGTGCCATCGAGTACGTCGGCATCTACCAGCCGAAGGAACACCCCTCGGTGATCGAGGTCAAGTCCGACCGCATTCAGTACTGGCTCGGCGTCGGCGCGCAGCCGAGCGAGCCCGTGCAGCGGATCCTGGAGAAGACCGGCGACTGGCAGAAGTTCAAGGGCCTGCCGGCTCCGGCGCCGCTGCTGGTCGCGCCGAGCAAGCAGAGCAAGACCGAGGTGTACGAGGCGGAGGCCAAGGCCGCCGCGGGTCTCGCCGACACCAAGCCGGCTACCGCGCCGAAGTCGAGCAAGAAGGCCGCTGCGCCGGAGGCCGCCGAGGCCAAGCCGGAGCAGACCAAGGCCGTCGACCCGGCCGAGCCGAACCGCGAGGCCGTCGCCGAGACTGCACAGGACCCGGCCGGTGCCGGCGCCGACGCGAGCTGACGGGGCGCTCCGGCCCGCGCTGGAGCACCTCGTCAAGGGCATCGTCGACAACCCGGACGACGTCCGGGTCCGGCTGGTCGACTCGCGCCGCGGCAAGCGGCTCGAGGTCCGCGTGCACCCGGAGGACCTGGGAACGGTCATCGGGCGTGGCGGGCGTACGGCCAAGGCCCTGCGTCAGGTGATCGGCTCGATCGGCGGACGTGGCATCCGCGTAGACATCGTCGACGCGTACTGATCGATGCTGCTCGTCGTCGGCCAGATCGGTAAACCGCACGGCATCCGGGGCGAGGTCTCGGTGGTCGTGCGGACCGACGAGCCCGAGGAACGCTTCACGACCGGGTCGGTGTTCATCACGGAGGTCCCCCGGGACCGCCGGGTGAGCACCGGCCCGGCGGCTGCGCCCGGGGTTCCTTTCGAAGTTCCGGAACAACTCGTTCTCGAGTCGATCCGCTGGCATCAGGGCCGCGGCATCGCCCAGTTCGAGGGCATCCACGACCGCAACGTCGCCGAGGCGATGCGCGGCGTCTACCTCCAGGTGGACAGCGCCGATCTGGCGCCCCCGGAGGATCCCGAGGAGTTCCACGACCACCAGCTCATCGGGCTGCGGGTGGAGTCCGTCGACGGCTCTTCGCTGGGCACCGTGCAGCGCATCGAGCACGCGCCGGCCTCGGATCTGATCGTGCTCGCGAAGTCCGGCGGCGGGACGGCTCTGATCCCGTTCGTCACCGCGATGGTGCCGACCGTGGACCTCGCCGGCGGCCGCGTCGTCGTCGACCTCCCGGAAGGCCTCCTCGATCTGTGAAGGTCGACATCATCTCGATCTTCCCGGAGTACTTCGCGCCGCTCGACCTCTCGCTGGTCGGCAAGGCGCGGACCACCGGGACCCTCGATCTGACCGTGCACGATCTGCGCACCTGGACCTATGACGTGCACCGGACGGTGGACGACAGTCCCTACGGCGGCGGGCCGGGCATGGTGATGCGTCCCGAGCCGTGGGGCGAGGCGCTGGACGCGGTGGCCGGTCCCTCGTCGACGCTGGTGATCCCGTCGCCGGTCGGCAAGCCGTTCAGCCAGGCGGACGCGTACGAGCTGGCCGGGCTGGACCACCTGGTCTTCGCCTGCGGCCGCTACGAGGGCATCGACCAGCGGGTGATCGACGACGCCGCCGACCGGATGCCGGTTCGTGAGGTCTCCCTCGGCGACTACGTGCTCTTCGGCGGCGAGGTCGCGGTGATCGTGATCATGGAGGCGATCACCCGGCTGCTGCCCGGCGTGCTCGGCAACGCCGACTCGCTCACCGAGGAGTCGCACGCCGCCGGCCTGCTGGAGGCCCCGGTCTACACCAAGCCCGCCTCCTGGCGCGGCCGTGACGTGCCCGACGTGCTGCGCTCGGGGGACCACGGCCGGATCGCCCGCTGGCGCCGCGAGCAGAGCCTGCTGCGCACCGCGTCCCGGCGCCCCGACATGTACGCCTCCTACCCGCCCGAGAACCTGGACAAGAAGGACCGGGCGGCGCTCACCGAGGCCGGATTTCAGATCCCGCCTCCGCGTGTGGCAGAGTAGGGAGGTTGCCGTCTCCATCCCGCGCCGTGGGGTGGGACGAGGATCTTCAGGAGTGGCGGAAGATCAGAATCACCCATCCGCGCACCGACTCCCGGTGCGCCTAGTACGACGAGGATGCAGCGATGAACACGCTGGACGCTCTCGACGCCCAGTCGCAGCGCACCGACATTCCCAGCTTCCGCGCCGGTGACACGATCAAGGTGCACGGCCGGGTCGTCGAAGGTAACCGGTCTCGTGTCCAGGTCTTCCAGGGCGTCGTGATCGCCCGCCAGGGCGCCGGCCTGCGGGAGACCTTCAAGGTTCGGAAGATCAGCTTCGGCGTCGGCGTCGAGCGGACCTACCCGATCAACAGCCCGGCGATCGACCGGATCGAGGTCGTCACCCGCGGTGACGTGCGTCGCGCCAAGCTCTACTACCTGCGCGAGCTCCGCGGCAAGAAGGCCAAGATCAAGGAGCTGCGGGAGAAGCAGACCGTCTGATCGACACCGATGCAGCCGGAACGGGCGCGGGCGAACTACGCTTGCGCCTGTGCCGGACGGTTCTGGTGAACCATTCCAGTCCTACCGCCCGTAACTTCCCCTAGCCGGGAAACTCGGGCGGTAGTGCTGTATCCGGGGGCGGTTCGGCCGGCGGACGGCGGGAGATGCGAAGCGTGGAACCGATGGAAGGCTATGGGCCGGCGGCCCGACGGCGTCGATCCGTCATCCGGCGCAAGGAGATGCCACTCTGGCAGGAGCTTCCGCTGCTGCTCGTGGTCGCCTTCTGCCTGGCGGTCCTGATCCGCACCTTCCTGGTCCAGGCCTTCTACATCCCCTCCGGGTCGATGCAGAGCACCCTGGAGATCAAGGACCGGGTCCTGGTCAACAAGGTCGTCTACGACATGCGCGACCCGTTGCGGGGCGAGATCGTGGTCTTCCGCGGCACCGACGACTGGGCGCCCGAGGTGACCGAAGCGGTCAGCAACACCTTCCTGGCGAAACTCGGCCGGACCATCGGCGACCTGGTCGGCGTCAGCCGCCCGGGCGAGCGCGACTTCATCAAACGGGTGATCGGCCTTCCGGGTGACAAGGTCGCCTGCTGCGACGAGCAGGGCCGGATCACGGTCAACGGGGTCGGCATCGACGAGGAGTACATCGCGGAGGGTTTCAACTCCGACCTCTCCCAGCCGCCGATCCCCGGCCAGTGCACCAGCCGCCGGTTCGCCGAGGTCACCGTGCCGCCCGGTCAGATGTTCGTGATGGGCGACCACCGCTCGGTCTCCCAGGACGCCCGCTGCCAGGGTCCGGTGCCGATCGAGAACATCATCGGGCGGGCCTTCGTGGTGGTCTGGCCGAGTGACCGATTCAACAGTCTGAGTGTTCCGGACGTGTGGAAGAAATTCGCCGAGGACCAGCCGACCGCCGCCCCGGCGAGGCCGGATCCGCAGCCCAAAGCCACTCCGATCATCGCCGCGGACGTGCTGCCGCTTCTGATCGGTGTTGTCTTATCCGCGCGTTCCGGCATGTCGTTCGTGACTCGACGACGTAGGCTCCGAGCGTGATTGACGAGCAGACCGAAAAGCGCAGGGGCTCCTTCTGGCGAGAGCTCCCCATTCTGCTGGGTGTGGCGATTCTGGTCGCCGTGCTGGTTCGCGCCTTCGTGCTCCAGACGTTCTACATCCCGTCCCCGTCGATGGAGCACACCCTCAACGTGTGGGACCGGGTGCTCGTCAACAAGCTCGTCTACGACTTCCGCGACCCGCGCCGCGGCGAGATCATCGTCTTCAAGGCGCCCAGCGACTGGCAGTCCGGCGCCGAGGGTGAGGACTTCATCAAGCGGGTCATCGGCACCCCCGGTGACAATATCGTCTGCTGCGACCCGCAGCAGCGCCTGCAGATCAACGGCGTCTCGCTCGACGAGCCGTATATCTACACCGAGGCCGACGGCACCCGGAACCAGGTCGCCGACCAGGAGTTCAACATCACCGTGCCGTCCGGCCGCCTCTGGGTGATGGGCGACCACCGGGAGGCCTCCGGCGACTCCCTCGAGCACTACGAGCAGAGCACGGCCACCGACGAGGCCGGCAAGATCCAGGACGCCACGGTGCCGGTCGACTCGGTGGTCGGGCGCGCGTTCACCATCTTCTGGCCGGCCAGCCGGGCCTCCTGGCTCTCCGCCCCGAAGGAGTACGACGCGATTCCCGACGCCGCCGGTAAGTAGCCGGGTCGCCGGGGCCTCCACGAGCGCAATAGGCTTTGTTCGTGACCGTGATTGACCGGCGCGCCGGCCGCGTCCTCCTCGTCGATCTCGCGGGCCGGGTTCTGCTGCTGCACGGCGGCGATCCGGCCCGGCCCGAGCAGCGGTGGTGGTTCACCGCCGGCGGCGGCCTCGCCGACGGCGAGACCGTGGCCGAGGCGGCGGCTCGTGAGCTGTTCGAGGAGACCGGGCTGCGGGTCTCGCCGGGCGACCTGGGCGAGCCGGTCTGGCACGAGACCACCGAGTTCTCCTACGACGGCCGTGACTACCGCCAGGAGCAGGATTTCTACCTGCTCCGGGTAGCCGACTGGCAGGTCGACACGGCCGGCATGGACGCCGAGGAGAAACTGACCATAACGGAGCACCGGTGGTGGTCGGCCGCCGAGATCGAGGCGAGCACCGAGGAGATCTTCCCGCTCGACCTGGCCGAGCTGCTGCGCCGGTGCACCGCCGTACCCGAGAAGGATCTCTGATGCTGGCCCCGCCCCGCACCGTGGTCCGCCGGGAAGCCGGCCTCTACGCGCTGGAGCAGGCGCTGCAGCGCCGGGGCTTCCGGCACGTGGCCGGCGCCGACGAGGCCGGCCGTGGCGCCTGCGCCGGGCCGCTGGTGGCAGCCGCCGCGATCCTGCCCGAGGGCAAGCGCGGCGAGATCCCCGGGCTGGCCGACTCCAAGCTGCTCACCGCGGCGGCCCGCGAGCGGGTCTACGACCAGGTCGTCGAGCGCGCCCTGGCCTGGTCCGTGATGATCATCCCGCCGACCGAGGTCGACGCGCGCGGCCTGCACGTCTGCAACCTCGCGGCGATGCGCCGCGCGCTCGCCTCGCTCGACACACCCCCGGAGTACGTGTTGACCGACGGTTTCCCGGTCGACGGGCTCGGGGTGCCCGGTCTGGCGGTCTGGAAAGGCGACCGGGTCGCGGCCTGCGTCGCGGCAGCCAGCGTGCTGGCCAAGGTCACCCGGGACCGGCTCATGGTGGAGCTGGACGAGAAGTTCCCGAACTACGGCTTCGCCGTGCACAAGGGCTACATCACCGACGACCACAGCGCCGCGCTGCTGCGCCACGGTCCGTGCGCCGAGCACCGCTTTTCGTACGTGAATGTCGCGGCGGCCTCGGGCCGCGGCAACCGGCCGCCGCGGGCACGCCGCCCGGCGGACCCGGCGGCGATCACGCCGGCGTTGTTCGACGTTTCCGTTACGGAGCCGCTGCTGCTTCCGGAGACGGCTGAGGGTACCGTCGGCGTGGCGTCGGGCGAGCAGCCTCAGCCGTCGCCGTCGGTGGGGGAAGATGAGGCCATGGAGGGCGAGACACGATGAGCGCTGAGGATCTCGAGAAGTACGAGACCGAGATGGAGCTCCAGCTCTACCGGGAGTACCGCGACATCGTCCGCCAGTTCTCCTACGTGGTGGAGACCGAGCGCCGGTTCTACCTGGCCAACCAGGTCGATCTGCACGTGCGCAACTCTGACGGCGAGGTCTACTTCGAGGTCGAGATGCACGACGCCTGGGTCTGGGACATGTACCGTCCGGCTCGGTTCGTGAAGAACGTGCGGGTGATGACGTTCAAGGACGTGAACGTCGAAGAGCTGGAGAAACCGGACATCTCTCTGCCGGATGACGCCGGCTTCGGCGGCTGACGAGTTATCCACAATCCGCGGCTGTCCACAGGGCCGGTCGCGGACTGATCGCCGGGCGGGCAGGCTGGCGCGCATGCCTCCGGTTCTTCCGCTGCTGTCCGCGCTGTTCCTGATCGCCCCGCCCGTCCCGGCCCCGGCATATCGGTGGCCGGTCCTGCCACCGCAGGTGGTGCGCCGCTTCGCGCCGCCCCCTGAGCCCTGGCTGGCCGGTCACCGCGGCGTCGACCTCGTGGCCACCCCTGGCGCGCCCGTGCGGGCGGCCGGTGCCGGGCTCGTGGTCTACGCCCGCGTCCTCGCCGGCCGCGGCGTCGTCAGCGTGGCCCACCCCAGTGGTCTGCGCACCACCTACGAGCCGGTGACCGCCGAGGTTGCCGAAGGCGACCGGGTCGCCGCCGGCGCACCGCTCGGCACCCTCGCCGCCGGCCACCCCGGCTGCCCGCGCAGCGCCTGCCTGCACTGGGGCCTGCGCCGCGGCGAGACCTATCTCGACCCGCTCGCCCTGCTCGGGCTGGGCCGGGTCCGGCTCCTGCCGCTCACCGCTTCTGAAACTCGCTGAGCAGGGCCGGTAGATGCTCGGCCAGGTGGTGATAGTCCTCCGCCCGGTTGTAGACCTGGGCGCTCAACCGCAGCAGCCCACGCCCGCCCCAGGCGTTCACCGACGTCTCCACGGCCAGCTTGTCGGAGATGTGCTGCCGCAGCGCCTGCGCCTCCGGCACCGTGGTGGCCAGGCCGGCCGGCAGCGGCACCACCCGCATCGAGACCCCGGGTCCGCCCGGGTCCGGCAGGTCAGCGGGCGCGAGGCCGAGAGCCTCACCCACAACCCGTTGACCGTAGGCGGCGAGCGCCGCGTTGTGCTCCCGGACGACGTCCCACCCGAGCGTGCGCAACGTGAAGACGCCCGCCGGAGCGGCCAGCCACGGGGTGTAATCGATCGTGCCCTGGAACTCGACCGACCGCGGGAAACCCAGCTCCTGATCCCACGACACGACCAGCGGGTCGATCCGGCGCCGCCAGGCCGGCGCGACGTGCAGCAGCGCCGTGCCGCGCGGGGCGAAAGCCCACTTGTGCAGGTTGCCGATCCAGAAATCGGCGCCGATCGCGCCCACGTCCACCGGCAGCATCCCCGGCACGTGTGCGGCGTCCACCAGCACCGGGATGTCCAGCCGCCGGGCGACGGCGACGATCTCCCGCACCGGCAGGAGGGCCGCGGTCGCCGACGACAGCTGGTCCACCACGAGCAGCCGGGTCCGGCCGGGACGCAGCGCGGCACCGATCCGCGAGACCACCTCCCGGGCCGGCGCGCCGAGCGGCACCGCGACGGTCCGCGCGCTCGCCCCGGTCCGCCGGCACTGGCGGCGCACCGCCAGCGCCACCGCGCCGTAAGCGTGATCCGTCATCAGCACCTCGTCCGAGGGGCCCAGCGGCACGGACTGCAGCACCAGCGACACCCCGGCCGTGGTGTTCGGCACGAGGGCGCTGCCGTCCGGGTCGGCGCCGAGGAAGGACGCGAGATGCCGTCGGGTGTGGACCACCCGGTCCACCAGCCCGGTGCCGTAAAAGCGCAGCGGGTTCGCCTCCATCTCGTCGCGCAGCCGCTGCTGGGCGCGCTGCACCCCGACCGGGAGCGCGCCGAACGCCCCGTGGTTGAGATATGACACCGCCGGATCCAGCGAGAACAGAAGCCGGGCGCCGGGAATGGGCCGTGGCGGATCGTCGGCGCTCATGCCTCGGATCGTAACCGGGTCAAGCCCGCGGATGCGCCTGATTGAAGGCCGCCCGCAGGCGCTCGGTCGACACGTGGGTGTAGATCTGCGTGCTCGACAGTGAACTGTGACCCAGCAGCTCCTGCACCGCCCGCAGGTCGGCGCCGCCGTCGAGCAGGTGCGTCGCAGCGGAGTGCCGCAGGTCGTGCGGGCTGGTGTGCGGCAGCCCAGCGGCCTGCGCCGCCCGCGCGACGACCCGCCGGACGACGGTCGGCTGCAGCCGGCCCCCCTTGACGCCGAGAAACAGCGCGTCCCGGCTGCCCCGCGCGGCCAGCTCGGGCCGGCCCAGGCGCAGCCAGTCGTCGAGCGCCCGCCGTGCCGGGTTCCCGAAGGGGACGGCCCGCTCCTTGGCGCCCTTGCCGAAGACACGCACGACTTGGCGGGCGTGGTCGACGTCGGCGCGGTTGAGGTTGCAGAGCTCACTCACCCGGATGCCGGTGGCGTAGAGCAGCTCGAGGACGGCGCGGTCCCGGATGGCCAGCGCATTCCCCAGGGCGCTGTCCTCACTGCCGGTTGTCTCCTCGGCCCCTTTCCCGGTCTCCTTCTCGGCTCGCTCCTGGGATCCCTCTTCGGCTTGTGCTTGGGTTTCTTTCTCGGCTCGCTCCTGGGATCCCTCTTCGGCTTGTGCTTGGGTTTCTTTCTCGGCTCGCTCCTGGGATCCTTCCTCGGTTTGTGCTTGGGTTTCTTTCTCGGCTCCTGCTTGGGATCGCTTCTCGGATTCCACCGAGGGGGCCCGCCCCGCGCCGTCCGCGCCCTTCCACGTACCTGGCCGGCCCTCTTGAATGCAGGGCTCGCCTCGCACGTCCGCGCGCGTGCCGGGGCCGTTCGTAACGTTCCCGCTGCCTGATGGCGTTGCCGGGCCTCGTGCATCGCCTGCGTGCTGCTCGCTGCCGGAGCCGCCATGTGGCTCGGGCTGTTCGACGCGCCCGGTGGCCGCGGCCATGAGGTCCGCTGCCTGGTCGGCCCGCAGGACGGTGGGAAGCGCCCGATGTGCCTTCGGGCTCGCGAGTTGCGCACCCGGATCTCCCGGAGCCCGGCCCGTGCGATGCGCCCAAGCGGTGAAGGTCCGAGCCGCCGCGGCCCGTCTCGCCTGCGAGGTGCGAGCGGCACCCCCGCTCATACGCGCCGCCAACCACCCGCGGAGGACCGCGATGTCGAGGTCCGCGACAGTGCCCCGCCCTTCCCGCGCGGCATGGTCGAGGAGCGAGACGACATCCCCGACATAGGCCCGAACGGTGTGCTCCGACCGCCCCTCCACACCGGCCAGGTGATGGCCGAACTCGTCCACCGCCTCCCGCAGTGCCGGCGGCAGCCCCTGGTGCATCTCACGGATCCGCATCGTCCCCCGACCGTCCCCCGCCCGCGATCATGCCGTCAAGCCCCCGCGCCGAGCCGCTTGGGCGTTCCTGTCATACCCGGGGTCTAGCCTCACCGGTATGGCAAGTTGGGGAGAAATCGAGAAGGACGCACCCGAGTTCGCAGCCCGCGTCCGGGCCCTGTTCGACGCCGGCACCAACAAGACCATCGCCACACTCCGGCAGGACGGCTCACCCCGGATCAGTGCGTGCGAGGCCCAGTTCGCCGACGGCGAGCTCACCTTCGGCATGATGGCCGACTCCGTGAAACTGCGCGATCTGCGCCGCGACCCACGGATGGCCATGCACAGCCCCACGCTCGAGCCACCGGAGGACCACCCGGAGACCGGCCCCGGCGACGCCAAACTCTCCGGTCGTGCCGTCGAGATCCCACCCCCACCCGACAACCCGCACGGCGATGCCGGCTTCTTCCGGGTGGACATCACCGAGGTCGCCCTGACCTACGTCGGCGTCCCAGCCGACCACCTGGTGATCGAGTCCTGGCACGCCACCACCGGCTATCGCCGCCGCACCCGCACCTGACCAGCCCTGGACGGCAGGTTTCGCCCTCTCCCATCAACACCGCCGAGTGCGTTGCCGACCCCTTGGCCGGCCTCGCCGCACGGGATCCGGGCAGGCCAGGCAGCCGTTTGCCAAATGCTGGTTGCTGGACGGCAGATGCCGGTCGTCGGGCGCTGGCTGTCGGGTGCTGATTGCCGGGGTGCTGGTCACGGGCCTGCCTCAAGGGCGAATGAGCGCAACGCGGTCGGCAGGATGAACGGTTTCGGTGCCATCGTGTGCCGTGACGACGAGCATCGGAACGCCCTCACCCAGGCGATACTTTCGTCGCTCGTTGTCGGTCGGCATGCGCGCACCGACCCGCGCACCGCGGGCCAACGTGATCAGCTCGACCGGCTCAGGGACGCGCACGAACGTCCCCCGCGGCCGATCCACAGTGACCAGCCCTTCGGAGCGCAGCTGGCCGATGGCCTGACGAACCGTGGTGCGGCTGATCCCGTAGTCCTCCACGAGGCGCAGCTCACTGGGCAGTGCATCGCCCGGCCCCAACTCGCCAGACTCGATCCGCTGACGCAGCAGGTCAGCCAACTGACGAAAGACCGCGCGGTCAGCAGAGTGATCGATCATGGTGACCATTTTACGTGCCCATGATGCTCCATCATGTTGTCCCTACATGCCTACGTTACTACAATAGGCATGCCGCACTGAGAAGGCCGAGCTTGATCGGGCGGCAGGGCGGGCGGCGGTTTTCGTCGAGGTCGGCCAGTGTGCCGGGCCAAAGCGGGGCCGTCGCCCGTTTCTACCTGTGGCCGTGCACGGATGGTCCTCGGCGTCGGGTGACCGGACCGCGGTGTCGCGAAACATGCCGCGAGACGCGCTGGGGAGGCGTGCTCGCGCTGCGGATGACAGCGGCATGGTCGCGTCAGGGTGCACGTGATCCGTGTCGGGTCCAAGCCAGGAAGCGGTCGTAAAGGTTGGGTGGCGGCTCACCTTCAGTGGTCAGGTCGTCCAGAGCGTCGTACATCTGGGTCGTGAGGTAGATCTTCAGCAGGGAGGGAAAGGCTCGATATTCGGTGAGTAGGTTCGTCTTGGCGCTGTCGCACGGCCAAGGCTGCTCACAGGTGCGGCACGTCCAGTGGGGGCGTGCGTGGAGATGTTCCGTATTGCCGGCTGTCGTCATGTGCTTCCTCAGCGGGCTGTCGTTGAGTTCCACCCCGAAAGGGCTGCCGTGTATGCACCGTTTGCGGGGCGAGTGCTCGGCCGAAATGCGTCGGCTCATCCAAAAGTCGAGTTACCGCATGTTCTGTAGCTATGGCGCTTGGAGGCCACTTATGTCGCATCTGGATGCCACTCCGTTTCAGTCGCTGAGCCGATCGGATGGCTCCAGGTGCCGGCGGCTCAGGCCGACGAAATGGGCTGCCGTCCTGAATGGAGTCGCGGCCGGTTGACCCGGAGTCGAGCCGACGTTCGTCCGCCCGCGTCTCGCCGATGGCGATAGGCCCCCGTCGCTGTGTGAAGTTGCGTTCGCGTGGCGCAGGAGCACTGACGGCGAAGGGCCGCCGTCCCTCCGGGTTCGTGGCTGGTGTGGTGCTACGGCGTTGATGGCGAAGGGTTGCCGTCTCGCCGGGTTCGTGGCTGGTGTGGTGCTGAGGCGTTGATGGCGAGGGGTTGCCGTCTCGCCGGGCTTGTGGCTGGTGTGGTGCTGAGGCGCTGGTGGCGAGGGGTTGCCGTCTCGCCGGGCTTGTGGCCGGTGTGGTGCTGAGGCGCTGGTGGCGAACGGCTGCCTGTCCCTTCGGGTTCGTGGCTGGTGTGGCGCTGCGGCGCTGGTGGCGAAGGGCTGTCCGCTTCTGCGAAGCCGCGGTTGATGTGGCGCGGGAGTGTTGGCGGCACAGGGCTGCCCGTTGCTGTGGAGTCGCGCTCGGGCGGGGCGGAGCCGTGAGAGGCGCTGGCTGCTCGACGTCGCGGCGCGGGAGGCGCAGGGCCGGTGCTGGCGATGGGCGGTCCTGTGTGGAGTGCGCCGGTGCGACGTCGAGCCGTCAGCGGCCAAGAGATCGGCGACGTCGGGACTGGGTGGCCTGGTTCACCCGATGCTGCTGTGCGGGCGTCAGCCGGCCGGCCCGTCCGACGTTCGAGTCGGGGTGCGGCGATCGCGGGATGGCGACGCTCCCGCGGTTGGCTGGGCGCGATTCATCGTCCAGGCGAGCATGCCTGGACCGGTAGATGCCGCGACGAGAGGCGGAACTCCGGCGCGGGGTTCCATTGAGCGGCGGCGGAAAGGGTGGCGGCGCCATCGGCAGGCGACTGTCGATGCATGGAGCCGGAAGGCCGCATATGCATCGGCGCCACAGAGTCCGCCAATCACGGCGGTGCCTCGGGGAATACGGAACTGAAGGGGTAGTCGATCGACGAGTAGGCATGCGCACACCCTAGTTGACTAAAGACTAGCTGTCTCCTAGCAAGTTGAAAATTGACTAATAGTCCCGCGCCTACGGTCGATCATGTGGGAGTGAAGCCGATCCGACTCATGGGCGCGCACGAGATCCGCATCCGACTGGGCGGAGTCAGCCGGCAGCGGGCCTACCAGATCACGAGTCGAGCCGATTTTCCGAAGCCGGTTGCCGACCTGGCCCAAGGCAAGGTCTGGCTGACCGAAGACGTCGAGGCGTGGATGAAGGTCCACCGCCGTGATCTGGACGAGTCCGAGGACTGACACGCGACCCACGCCGCCTCGGCGGCGTGGCCGCAACGACCGGCCCAGAGGCGCCGGCCACCGCCCGACGCGGCCGTGGCCGAAGCCCGACGAGCCGGTCACTGCCATGCCGTGCACAGGCGGAGCCCGCGCCGGCTATAGCCACCTGCCGGGCCACGGCCACCCGCCGAGCCGCAGCCACTCACTGGCCACAGCCACCCGCCCGGCCATAGGCCACTCGCTGGCCACCGCCACCCGCTACGCCACGGCCGCCCGCCGAGCTACAACCACCCGCAAGCCACCGCCACCCGCTACGCCACGGCCGCCGCCGAGCTACAACCGCCCGTAAGCCACCGCCACCCGCTACGCCACGGCCGCCCGCCGAGCTACAACCGCCCGTAAGCCACCGCCACCCGCTACGCCACGGCCGCCCGCCGAGCTACAACCACCCGCAAGCCACAGTCACCCGCCAAGCCACAGTCACGCGCCAAGCCACAGCACCCGCCTGGCCATAGTTGCGTGCCGGCGGGCGCAAGCAGCCAGCGTCCCGCCACACACGTGACCTACGCCAGGGTTGCCGGGCTGTTCCAGTGCGGCCGGCTGGAGGCGCGCCGGTGCGTGATCTCCTTCAGTGTTCTCCTTTCGTGGGCCACACCGAGAGCGTCATCCGGACGACTCGTCTGGGACCAGGGCGATGCCGTCCTCGCGGCGCACTACCAGGCCGGATATCTCCAGCAGCGAGAGCCTGCGGAGCACCGTGCGCAGGGGCAGGCGGGCGGCGGCGGCCAGATCCTCGGGAGTGGCTGTTCCCCGTGGCGGGAGGGCTTCCAGCACCAGAGCCGACTCCTCGTCGAGGGAATCCCGGCGGTGTTCCAGTCCGCGGGGTGGATCTGCCAGGTACTCGCCGATGCGGCCTACCTGTTCCAGGACGTCCATGGCCGACGTGACCACCCGGGCATACGGGTTGCCGCGCAGGATCTCGTGGCAGCCGACTGACATCGCTGAGGTCACCGGACCGGGAACCACCATCGCGTGCCGGTCCAGCGCCAGAACCCGGCTCATCGTCTGGGTGGCGCCGCTGCGGGCGGCTGCCTCGACGACGACGGTTCCGATGGTGGCTGCGGCGCTCTCTGGGGGACCGTAACCTGTTGCGTCTTGTTGCGTTCTCCTACCTGGAGGCCGCCCTGTGCGGCTTCTCAGGGGGTGTAGCTCAGTGGCTCCTTGTTGCTTATCGAAGGGGCCAGGGAGTGCGAGCGTTTCCAGTGCAGATGCCGGCCGGTGGCCGGTACTGGACAGTGTTGGAGGAGGGCCTCGGCGTCGAGCCCGTGGCCGACCGTTTCCTGCGAGAACTGCGGTTCGGGCGGGACAGGGCTGAGTCGACGACAAAGGCGTACGCCCAAAGCATCTCCCTGTACCTGCGATGGTGCCGGCGGACGGGCCGGGACTGGCGGACCGCTGCGGACGACATGGGCCTCTTCATGACATGGCTTAAGTACACGCCGTCGCGGGGTGGCCGGGTGGTCCACGGTCCAGGGGCGAAGCCTGTCCGGAACGAGCGGCGGATCAACGGCGTGCTGGTGGCGGTACGTGCCTTCCTCACCTTTGCTGTCGTCAACCACGAGGCTAGCCAGCATGTCCTAGCACAGCTCTACGAGGTCGGAGACAGTCGGGACCTGCCGCGTGAGGCTCAATCCGAGGATGGTCCGTTCTTTCGTTTGCGCGCACGTCACCATCTTCAAGAGCCGAAGTCAGACGTGGATCGCGCCAGCGATGAAGAGATCGTCGCTCTGTTCGGGGCGTGCCTGTCGGCCCGTGACCGGCTCATCGTGCTTCTTCTGTCCCGGGTAGGGCTGCGGCGAAGTGAAGCGGCGGGCCTGCGGCGCAGCGACTTGCACCTCCTACCTGACAACCGGTCCTTAGGCTGCGCCGTTGAGGGCGCCCACCTGCATGTAATTCGGCGTGACAACGTCAACGGCGCTTGGGCCAAGTCGCGCTACTCCCGATCGGTTCCCGTCGACTTTCTGGTAGTCCGGGCGATTGACCAGTATGTGCTGGAGCGGCAGGGCTTGGCGGAAGCTGCGGTTTGTGACTTTCTGCTGGTCAATCTTTTCCGTCAGCCACTTGGTCATCCAGTCCAACCGGACGCGATCAACGAGTTGTTCGAAGCCCTTTGCGCTCGTGCTGGTATTGACCGCTCAATCTCGCCTCACATGTGCCGGCACGCATTCGCCAGCAACTTGGCCGACTCCGGCGCCCTGCTCGACGAGATCCAGCGGTTGATGGGCCACGCCAGCCCATCGTCGGCACAGCCTTACTTCCACCCCAGCGCCTCGAGGTTGCGAGCGGCTGTTGATCGGGTGCCCTCGCCGCGTGAGCTGAACTCGGTGACGCCGGGATGACTCTCGTTGCTGTTGCACCTTCCATCAGGGAAAACCGCGACGACGAACGCGCAGAGGAACGGCTCCGAAAGGCGCTCGACCCGAACTTCCTAGGGCTGATGCGCTGGAACGACGACCACCAGGTCCTCTACTTTCCACAGGGGCATCAGCAGCTCGGGTGGGACGCGTGCTTGGTGGTGGGCTGCCACAAGGACAGTCGGTTCAGTCGCGTCGGTCTCTGCCAGGCTTGCCACAACCGCTGGAAGAGGTCTGGAGAGGCGCCTCTGGAAGAGTTCCGGGTGTTGTCGAAGACCGCCGGCCGCGCTATTGGAGTCTCACTTTGCGCGGTCACGGACTGCGAACGCCCCTGGAAGACGAAAGCAGCGAAGCTCTGCACTGCACACCACTGGCAGTGGCAGCGCGCCGGTAGGCAGGCCCTCAGGGACTTTCTCGCCTCGGACGGCGTTGTTCCCTTTCCCGGATTCGGGCCTTGCTCGGTGGCGGCTTGCACACGCGATCGGCACGGTCGTGGGCACTACTGTCACCAGCACGACCAGCGCTTCGCCAGAGCCGTGAGAGCTAATCCCGGCCTCGACGTTGAGCAGTGGCGCCGTCGGCAAGGCGCAATTGCCGAGAACGAGGAAGTCAGCCTGCGAGGGCTGCCAGCGCGAGTCGTCGCCGAGTTGCTCTACGGCCTGCAGCAGCGCACCCAAGCGGGCGCGAAAACGCGTTACTGGATCTTCCGGCCGCTTTGCGATCGTCTCCGCGAGGCCGAAGTGGCTCGCCTGGACGACTTCGACAGCAGGAACCTCCCCGCCGGGCCTCAGCGCTTGTTTGCCGTTCTGCGCAGGGAAAGCGCCCTCCTGCACTCGAACCCCGATCTCGAGCGCCGCAAGGACGTTTGGGACCTCAACGTCTTCGGTTTGTCGGGAACGCTGAAGTTCGCGGTCATCAGTCAGCGCTGGCTTCGTGAGGCGGTGAAGCGGTGGGCTGCGGACGACCTACCGACACGACGCGGCAATCGTATCGCTGGCGTGGTGCAGACCCGTATCAACGCGCTCGGGCGTCTGTCGCAATCTCTCCGTCTGCAGCGGGACGATGGCGGTGACTATCCGTCAGCTCTGTCGCGGGACGACATCACGTCGTTCTGCAACCGCATGGCGTTCCTCATGAACCGCGGGGAGATCACCGAGAATCAGCGGTTGGTCACACTGCGCATGGTGCGCAACTTGCTCCTAGCTATGCGCGGAATGGGACTGGCTCGGTCCGGGCAACCGTTGACAGGGCTGCCCGACGACTTCCATCTACAAGCCGGCGACATGCCGGACGCGCCCGAGAAGTCGGAGGCTGGCAAGGACCTTCCGACCGAGGTGATGCGGCACATCTGCGACCACCTTCCCGGTGTTACCAAACTCTTCGGTCATGACATCCGGGTCGCCTTTGAGCTGTTCATTGATACCGGTCGCAGAGCAGACGAGGTTTGCCAACTGCAGCTGGAGTGCCTGGACCGAGACGGGGAAGGCAAGCCCGTCTTGATCTACAACAACTCCAAGGGGAACCGTCAACGACGGCGCCTGCCGATTCCGGCCGCTACGGCCGCTACGATCGTCGCTCAGCAGGAGAGGGTGCGCGCACGGTTCCCGAACGTGCCACCCGAGAAACTCAAGCTGCTGCCGAGCCCTGTAATGAACCCAAACGGGCACAAGGCCATCACGGCCGAATGGGTGACGTCTCGGCATCGAGACTGGATCGATCATCTGCCGGACATCACGGTCCAGACCCACGTCGAAGAGCACGGCAAAGCCGTGACGAAGATGCTTCCCTTTGAAAAGGGCCGCATCCATCCCCACGCCTACAGGCATACCTACGCACAGCGCCACGCCGATGCTGGCGTCGACGTGACAGTGCTCAAGGAGCTCATGGATCACGAAATGCTGAGCACTACTCAGGGCTACTACCGCGTCGGAGAGACGCGCCGCCGGGAGGCGATTGATCGTGTCACCACGATGCAGTTCGACCGGCACGGCAGCCGTGTCTGGCGGAACGTCCAGGCGCTACTTGACGACGAGCACGCTCGTCGGGCGGTCGGCGAGGTGGCCGTTCCCTACGGAGGTTGTTCGGAGCCCTCCAACGTCGCAGCCAGCGGTCAGGACTGCCCAATTAGGTTCCGATGCATCGGATGCGGTCACTTCAGCACGGACATCTCGTACTTACCGGACCTCGAGCGCTACCTCGCTGATCTTCTCCGGCACCGTGAGCGCCTCACCGCCACGATCAACGCCGACGAGTGGGCGCGGAACGAAGCCATACCATCGGACGACGAGATAACTCGGATCCGTCGGCTCATCGATCGCATGAAGGCGGATTTCGCCGACTTGACGTCGGACGAGAAAGCGCAGATTAACGACGCTGTCACCCTCGTCCGACGGGCCCGCCGCGGCGTCATAGGCCTCGGACTGCCTCGCGTTCGCCAACCGTTGCCCGATGTTCGACCGGAGCGTGCCGCGTGACGTCGAACCCCATGGTCGAGGGCAGGCGGGCGGACTCGGCCCGCCGGCGGCAACGGGTCATCAAGGCGATCACCACCGCACTCAAGGAAGGTCAGGACCACAGCGTCTCTGCTATCGCTCGAGCTGCAGGTGTCGACCGCACATTCCTCTACCGACATCCCGATCTGCTGGACCAAATCCATGCAGCTCAAACACGATCGGTGGCTGGCGACACCACCGGGGCGTCAGTGACCGTAGCCTCGCTAAAAGCTGACCTGTCCAACGCGCTTGGCCAGGTCAGCCGGCAGGCAGCTCACATCAGGCAACTGGAGAAGCGACTATCCGAGTTGCTTGGTGAACAGGCATGGCACGAGTCCGGGCTGGGGGCTCCTTCAGACGTCGACCAATTGCAGCGGCGCATCACCGAACTCGAACAACACGTCGTGGACCTTGAAGGGCAGTTAGAGGAGCGCGGCGAGGAGTTGCAGGCCGCCAGAGACGCCAACCGCGAGCTCTTCCACGATCGCAACCGCCCTGGACGTCGTTGATTGTGTCGCCTTGGGTTGAAAACTGTCGTGATCACAAATACAGCCTCGGATCACTGAGCTGGAGCAGCAGGTTGTCGATTTGTGGAGGCCGAGGAACGCGATGACGAGCTCGATGCCGCCCGCGCCGCCAACCGGCGGCTCCGCGCGAACCTGAGCCGGCGAATTTGAACCCGCCCAGTGTCCCCCGACCAGTATTTCTTTCGTCTGCCCGCTCAGGTGGCAAGGTCGCGCTACCCTCAAGTCAGCCGACCTCATCGGGGTAGGAAGTGGAGTCGGGAATCCCCGCTAGCCGGGAGCCCGGCTCGGCGCCTCCATTGCAGGCCAACGCGGCGATCCCTCATACGCCAGGCTGCTCGGCGTCGTGCGGTGTGGTACCCATTCTCGCGGACGCCGCGCCGATCGTGGTGAAATGTCTACCTCACCGCTGCGTCGACCGTGAGGGTCCCCGCTGCGGTGTCGATAACCGCCGACGTCCCGAGCGGAATGGTGGGTGGATGAAATCCATGCCCAGCGGGGATGCCGCCGAGCACGGGAACGCCGAGCCGGGCGAGCCGGTCGCGTAGGACGTCGACAATCGTCCACCCACCCAGCGACGGACTGTCAAGGTCCTTCTCGAACCCGAGGAACTGCCCGAGCACGATGCCGTGCACGCCGTCGAGCGTGCCCGTCCGGATCAACTGGGTCAGCGCACGGTCGACCTCTCCGAGCCCGGTCCCGCGCTGGTGTTCCAGGAACAAGATCGTGCCGCGCAGGTTCGGCAAGCCGGCACCCGCCTCGGTACGCAGTGCGTCGAGGTTCCCGCCAACCAGGGGACCGGAAGCGGTCCCCTCCGTGTTGACGGACGCGGTCGTCTCCCTCTGATCGCGACACAGCACCACGGGTTCGGTGGTCATCAACGCCCGTCGCAGCGACTCCTCCGTCGCTGGGCCCATCGCGGGGTCGAACCAGTTCGCGAACGGCCCGTGAAGGCTCGCGAGCCCGCCTCGGGCCCATAATGCGACATGTAGATGCGTAACGTCACTGAACCCGACAAGCGGTTTCGGGTCTCGGCGGGCGGCTTCGACGTCCACCTCATCGACGATTCGGTACGCGCCCTTGCCGCCCCGTGTGGTGATGACTGCACGTACCTCGGGATCCCGCAGTGCTGCGTTGAGATCAGCGACCCGCTGCTCGTCGCGACCTGCCATGTAACCCCACTGCTCGAAGACGTGCTCACCGAGCTCGACACGCAAGCCCCACGACGACAGCAGTTGCACCCCTCTTGCTACCTCGGCGCGGCCTGGCGGGCTGGAAGGCGAAACGATTCGTGCGAGGTCCCCGGGTCGAAGGCAGGGCCCGCGAAGGGCAGTGGTGATCGGTGGAGCGAGCATCGGCCGATCCCAACACGGCTGACCCTCGGCTCGGCGGAGCAAACGCTAGGACATCACCTGTCGGAGCGACAGGAGCTGGAGCACTTCGGGTTCGCTGCCGTATTCGAGGCCGATGAGCTGGCGGCGCGAGAACTTCTGCGCCTCGCGGCTAATTGATGGTCACGCGTCTCGAACCTTCAGCCGGAACGTTGGATGACCGGCGCAGTGGAAGTGATCCAGAGCCCGCCTTCAAAGTCGTCACGAGTCCGCGTGTCAGAGCACTAAAGTGCACCGTCTCACGGATACGCTACGCGTGTTGCGAGCCGTCACACGGCCGCACCCGACCTTTCGGCATTGCGAGTGGTGATCGCCGGACGGCCGGCACTCGCCCCGGCCAGGGGAATGGCAGCCCCGATCGCCGAGACGGAAAGCCTGCCTCAACGTGAAGACCATTCACTTCCACGATACTGATTTCCCCACGATCGCCCACGCCCAATGGGCCCTCGTCTTCGACGACCTCCTTATCCCGTGGCGCTTCCGGCCGGAGACCTTCGCCCTCGCCGGGCAACAGCGGTACGAGCCAGACTTCTGGCTGCCTCGGCATCGGCTCTGGTTCCAGCTCGGCGGTGAATCCCTGAACGCCGCGGACATCCGGCGATGGAGAAGCTTCGCGGCCGCCGCGGACGCGGAGCTGTGCGAGGCCCGAGAGGAAATGCTGGACCGCACCTGGTGTCCGACAGCCCGGCCCGCCGTTGCGGCGCTGCCGCCGCAGTGGCTCGCTAGGGACCTGCTCTACGCCGTTGGAGGTATACCCGCACCTGAGCAGATGATCGAGCGTGGCCACGCAGGCGGACAGCACCATTCGATGTACACCGCCACGGACCGCTGTTACCAATGGACGAGCTGCAGGACGTGCGGCTACGTCGGGGCGGAACTCGACGGCCGTGCGGACCGGCTGGCGTGCGGACACGGCGACGCCGGGCGCGATGCGGACTGCCGCGCCAATGATCCGAGGATTCTGGCTGCGTATCGTCTGGCGCGCCAGTCGAGAGCGGCTCGGATAGGTGGCACCTGCGCCCGCTGCACGGGGGCGGTAAACGTGGGCGACCTCGTCGCCGCAGGGCGCGCCATCGGCCACCGCCGTTGGTACCACGCCGGATGTCTGCTGTTAAGCCGCAGGGAACGCAGCCAGGTAGGCACGGGGCTCACTGGCGCCGCTCCAGCGCAGCGCTGTGGCGCCGCTTTCCCCGCGGCAGCATCCTGACCGTCGGCGGTGCCCGGACGGCTGAGCGTGGGCGGCTGAGATGGACCCCAGATTGCTGGTTCTCAACAGGAAGAGTGGCCGCGTTGCGAGTGGGAGCGTGTCAGACGATGGAAATCTTCGGTGATTTTGGTGGTGTTGTGCAACGCGTCTGCGACTACGCCGCGGACGCGGACGCGGCGGGCGTCAACCTTATGGTGCTGCCGGAGTGCTTCCTGCAGGGCTATTCGCTCACCGAAGAGCACGTGCGACGTCAGGCGCTCGCGATCGACTCTCCGGAACTCAACGCGGTACTGGAACAGCTCGCTGGGGTACGGCAGACGCTGGTGCTCGGGGCGATAGAGCTGGCCGGCGGCCGGTACTACAACACGGCTCTGATCATCCTGGCCGGCCGTGTGCTGGGCACATACCGGAAGAGGTTTCTGATCAGTGGAGAGACGATGTTCACTCCGGGCGACGCCGCACTGGTCTTCGACTGCGCGGGTGTGCGATTCGGTATCAACATCTGCTCCGACACCCGGTATCCGCAGGCGGCCGCGGAGGCCGCCGATCGCGGAGCGCAGGTGTTGCTGGTGCCTGCACAAAACATGATGTCGCGGGACAAGGCTGTGCAGTGGCAGCACCGGCATAACGAGATTCGCCGGCAACGCGTTCGCGAGACCGGCATGTGGCTAGTCTCGTCCGACGTCACCGGTGAACGCGACGGTACCCATCTCGGGTTGGGCCCCACCTGCGTCATGGATCCGACCGGGCGGATCGTGGCTGAGGTTCCAGTCGGTGAAACCGGCATGGCAGTTGCCGAGATTGTTGTACCGACAAGTCGCCACATCTAGGCGTTGTCACAGCGCAGGCACCTGTGGGTGCGCACACGCGTGGGATAGGGCACTATAGTGCCCTGTGATGCTAGAGCGTGACGGATCGAGCCGCGAAGGATCCGAACCGGATTCGCCATTCGATCGTGTGGCCCTTGGCCGGGCAGTACGCGGCGCCCGGCTGGCCGCCGGTCTCTCGCCCGAGGTGCTTGCGGCGCGCAGTGGTGTGCCCCTGGAAGATCTCATCGGCATGGAGAACGCCACGCAGGACTGCGCGGTTAGGGACGTACACGCAGTCGCCCACGCCCTCGCTGTGCCCTTCAAGAACCTGATCAAGTCCTGCTGCGTGGATCAATGACGCCGGCCATGCAGAACGGCGCTTCCAAGGCCGGACAACGCCCGCGCGAGAACGCAGGCGACACCTCTTCCCGGCGGCCGACACGAATCAGGCGCAGCCAACCGTACGAGCCGATTCCCCATGGTTAGGCTGGTGACTCCAACGCGCCCTCGGCCCCTAGGACGTCGACTTGTCACAGCCGGATTCTTCACCACTTACGGCGGATTCGACGCCTGACGCTCGGCCCGTTTCGTCCTCCGGCGATGCGGACGCCAGTGCTGAGATACCACCGTACGACGCAGGCAAACTGGGTGCCGCTCTCGCCGGGGCGCGCCTGCGGGCCAAGATGACGCTCGACCAATTGGCGCTCAAGTCGGGAGTCTCACGTCGAATGATCGTGGACATCGAGCGCGGCCATAAAGGCTGCACGCTGCGGACCCTGCATGCGCTCGCGCATGCCGTCGGCGTGCCGCTCAGTGTGCTCGCTGATGCTGGCTGCGGCCACGATCCCGAGTGATGACGGTCGTGCCCTCGGCCGGCGCAGACCTCCGACTGGCGCGCTCACGTGACCCATCGAGTAGGCCAGTGATCCAGCACGAAAGCCAATTGGGCCGAAACGCGCCGGTGGCTCAGCGGGCTCGCTCGTCCCCAAGCCCACGGCCAGTCTCATTCCATGAGCCCAGGCCAGGGGAAATGCGTGAGCGTCAACGAGGCCGGGCATCGCTGGCAGATCAGGGCGGACACCCGGGGTGCTCACTGTGGTCGGCACAGGACTGCCGCGCAATGGCTACGCCAGGTGACGCCACTCGCTCCGTCTAAGAACGCCGTGATCGGGTCAGCGGTGTGAGCCCGCGACGGCTCGACAGCAGGGCGACGTCCTTCGGGTTCTCGATGCGTTGGAGGCTGCGCAGGACGGCGTGCTGGGTCTCCGGCGTCCAGAAGATTCGCAGGTCCTCGCGCGCACGGGTGACCGCCGTGTAGAGGATGTTGTGCGTAATGTCGTCCTCGTTGGCATCCGTGACGACGATCTTGACAGAGTCGTACTCGAGGCCTTGCGCCTTGTGGATCGAGACGGCGTAGGCGACCTGGAACGGGACGGCAGTGTTGAGCGAGTCGTCGTCCGCGTCGCTGGTGTCGTGGTCGTAGACGCAAAAACGCACGGTCGACCCTTCTACCCATTCCAGCTCACCGACGACGTCGAACTCGCTGAGCGGACGGTCGAGCTCGACGTCGAACTGGATCTGCCCGGGCGCCAACGCGATGTCGACGATCTGCCCCTTCAGGTTGTTGTAGATGACCGGCCGGAACCGCTCGGCATCGTTGAACAGGACCGAGTCGCCGACCTTGTAGGTGGAGTCGCGCCAGGTGATCGCCGGGTTCGGGTTGCTGCTCTGCAGGAAGCGGTTGATGTTGTTGATGCCGTACAGGCCGTCGTAGTTCAGGCAGAGGATGATCTCGTCGTTGCGCTGGGCCTTGAACAGTGACGTGTCGAGCACGGTGGAGTAGCCGTTCCGGGCGATGGTCTCGGCGATGTCGTCGCCGAGGTTGCGGACCTTGCCCCAGAAGTCGAGCAGCGATGTGTTCGTCGTCCGGAACGGGGTGGTCAGCTCGAACATCGAGGAGCCAGGGATGAACGAGCGGATGATGCTGAACCAGTTACCGAACTGGATCGACTCGATCTGGTAGACGTCGCCGACTAGCACGAGCAGCTTGAACGACGTCTGCTCCAGCACCTTGAGCAGGTCAGCGTTGCTGACGGTGCTGCACTCATCGATGACCAGCACGTCGTACTCCGGGTCGGTGGTGGAGCGGTGGATGTGGCTGCTGATCGTCCTGAAGGTCGAGTCCTGCGCGGTGACCTTGCGCTTGAGGTTATTCATCGCCGGATTGGTGTGGGCGAGGAACAACTTCGACTTGTCGTTGAAGTAGCTCGCGATGTGGTCGACCATCGTCGACTTGCCGGTGCCAGCCGCACCGTAGATCAGCGCCACCTTCGACCGGCTGAACAGCTGCTTCAGCGCGTCCTTCTTGAACTCGTCGTCGATGCCACGCGGTGTCTCGACGAGCCAGCGTTCCACGGCCGCGGTGTAGCCCTCGATCCCGGCAGACGCGAGCTTCTGCAGTTGTTCGACGATGGCGAAGGTGTCGTCCTCGTAGCCCCGGATGAAGACGTGCCCCTTGTCCAGGACAAGCTGCCGCTGCGTGTGCCTGAAATAGATCTTGCTGTTGTAAGCACCGACCAGCGCGCTGACGTCCCCGAACTCCTCAAGATCTGCCGCCGGCGTGTAGAGAATCCCGCGGTGTTCGACGTTGTTCTTGACCCGCCGGGCGAGCAGCTCGTGCTGGCGTGTGGTGGTGTCGAGGCTCTCGGCCAAGTCCCAGAACCGCGGGTTGTGTCCGGGCAGCGAGGTGCACAGGGGCATCTCGTCGAACGGGATGCAGCCGTACTGCAGATTCAGCCCAGACAGCCGGGCGCAACCGTCCCGGCTGTACTGACGCCTCAGCACGAGATTGTTCATCTGGAGCATGAGGTAGCGGATGACGTTGTGGCCGGGCAGGCCCGCGCGCACGATACGACGCGCCTCGTCCAGTGCGGCGAAGATCTGCGGCGACTTGACGAGCACCGTGCCCTCGGCACGCGTCGCCTGGTACTTGTCGTCAGGCATGTCAAGCAGGTCGAGCAGGCTGCCGCCGCCGGCCGTCAGCCCTCGCATCAGGTAGACGTACTCCGGGGAGCTGATCCGGATCTGGCTGGGAACGTCGAACAGGCGGGCGAAGTTGTCGAACTCGCACGGGCGGATCGAGACCTCCCACTCGCGGATCACGGTGATTGGCATCGTCTGATCGAGTACGTCGATCGCATCTTGCTGGAGCGTCAGCATCGCCGCGTACTTGTCGGTCATGTCGATGTCGGTGAAGGCGATGATGCGATCCGTCTTGGCGACCCTGTTGACGGCCCGGTAGAAAGTCACCTCGTAGTAGATGCGCCCGTCGACGAAGAACGGGCGAGTCTTGTGGATGTAGTACCGGGCCCGCGTGTCGCCGGTCACCGGCGTCGGCCGAAGTGCGTCGATCCTGGCGGCGATCTTCTCGTGGTACTCCCGCAGCGAGGGATCGAGATCGACCGGGAACGACTCTAGGTTCGCCAGCACCGAGATCCCGCAGCTGTCCTTCAGCAGGGCGCGGATGCGCAGGAGGTACTCGTAGTACTTGAGCATCAGCCGCTCTGACGAGTCGCCGTCCAGGGTGTAGTGGGAGGCGCTGATCTGGATGAGCTTGTGGAACTTACCGAGGAAGTTCAGCCGGGCCCTGGACTTGACGAAGGTAAGCCCGGGATCGACAGCCGCGTAGTTGAACTCGGCGTCGGCCCTACCGGTATGCAGACGCACGGCGACACCTTCGACCAGGTTGCGCAGCTGGGCGAGGAGGTTCTGCGAGAGCAGCGCACGTTGATCCGTGAGCGAGGCGATGTTCTGGCAGATCGCCTCATCCACACGCTGGATCTGTTCGCCGACCGTGGTCATGAGGCTGTCCGTCTCCATCGCTCGAGTGACGTTAAAGTTCCGCCGAAGGCAGGCGCTTGAGCCTACGAGCGTGCACTGTTCTTCCGCCACGATTTACTCCTCGACGCGCTACAGCCTGACATCTACCTCCATAGGCGCCGCTTCGGTGGCATGCCGTCGCGCAAGCAAGGTCCCTCCCCGATCATGGAACGTCTACGGGTCGAGGAAGACGTGGCTGCCGGCTCCGGAAACCACCGGCGATCCCGACCGTAAGCGGCGGCGGCGCTTGATGGATTTACCCGACCTGAGAAGCGTCACGACGTGTCAGGTGATCGAGTCCGCGAGCTGTCCGGAGCGATCAAGCAGGGGCATTGCGGCTCGCGCTCGGCTGTGGCGACAACTTGACGAGCCGTTGGGCGAAAGCACACCTTTTCGGGCGATGTCTTCGATGCCTCCGGCACGCCGCTCGGCGACAAGACCTGGACGCCAACACAGGATCTGTGCGGTACACCCACTGACGTGCCTCCAGCTCTCTTCCTGAGCGCGCCTGAGGTTGAATGGTCCGATGCGCGCGTCCAGACAAGAGCAAGCGGGAACGGCCGGTGCCAACGAGGTCGCCGCCGACTTTGAGCGCATCGGTTGGGGCGTCGCCCGAAACTCCGAGCACGATCTAGGTACCGACCTGTTCCTGATGGCCCGTGACGACCGGCTTTTTGATCTCGGCATGGTAGTCGGGGCGCAGGTCAAATCCGGGCCCAGCTTCTTCGAAGAGAAGATGCGCGACGCGGACGGGGAACTCATCGGGTGGTGGTTCCGGGAGAGGGACCGCAGTCACTTCGACGCATGGCTCAGCCATCGCCTCCCCCACCTCATCGTTCTTCACGACCTCGATGAGCGCGTCTCCTACTGGGCAGCCATCACCAAGGACACCATCGAGTACACCGGCAAGGGCGCCAAAGTTCTTGTTCCCCGCGCGAACGTCGTCGATCCGGCGAACGCCGCCGCGCTGCTGGCCGTGGCAGCAGGCACCGGCGCAGACGCAACCTGGGAAGGGTCCGCCTGGGC
The DNA here is from genome assembly GCF_040638955.1 of Actinoplanes sp. NPDC024001. Lineage (NCBI taxonomy): Bacteria > Bacillati > Actinomycetota > Actinomycetes > Micromonosporales > Micromonosporaceae > Actinoplanes > Actinoplanes sp. NPDC024001. The sequence goes on along the minus strand of NZ_JBEZZB010000019.1, from coordinate 37,784 downwards.
CGGCGCTGTTGTTTCTCCGACCCACCAGCTACGTCATGCGCTCCTAGTCCCCCGGATGGTGGCCCCACATCCCAACCGCGGCATGACGGTGCCTCTGACCGCCGTGCAGGTGATCGCGATGCTGGTGCAGGTCCGGCTGCGCGAAGTCGTCCGGCCGGACGAAGAACGCGAGCAGTACATCCCGAACCTGGCCGCCCTCGACGCCGACGCCGACTGGGAGTGGAGATTCGCGGCGGCGCTGAGGCAGTACCTCAAAACCGGAGCCCCCGGCGTGCTCCGCGGACTCGCGAGTGCCGAGCCCGAACCGCACGAGCAGGCCGCTGCAACCGTCACCTACGCCGCCGCTCTGATGGAGAACGGGCGTGCCGGCGATGCTCTGCAAACGCTGGACGAACTGCTCGCGCGCGACGAACTGGACCAGGTCGACCACGCTTGGGTACGCCTGCAGCACACCAGAGCGCTCAGCGAACTGGGCCGCAGACAACAAGCGCGCGACGCGGCCATCAACTTGATCGGCCTCGGACAACTCGCCCCCGGCGACGTCACCGCGGCAGCGATAGGCGGCGCCGCCGCAAACACTCTCCTGGCTGTCTCCGACTGGGATGCAGAGGACTTCGGTGGCAGCATGTCGGCGGCCGACACCACCGCATCCTGGTGGCGGAACCAGGTCACCGGCTGGGGTCTGTCGGCACAAACCGAGAAGACCTTCCGGGCATGGACCGGTGATAGTACCGTCAGGCTCGCCATGGCCGATCAGACTTGGCAGTACCTGCGTTCGGCCTCCCTGATCGCCGGACTGCTGGGAGATCAGACCGCTTGGCGTCACAGCACCCACGACCTTGCCCGATACCTGCTGACCGACCAGGAGTACGGGAAGGATCCGGACTCTGTCGCTGTGGGACTGACCGCGCTACGCCGCTGCGGAGACCATAAGGAACTACGGCTCGCGGTCCGGCGCGTGATCAACAACGGGCCCGCGGCCGCTGCGCGAGAAGCCGCGCTCGAGATCGAGCCTTCCGATTCGACTCTCACGTCGGCTCACGCCGACCTGGTCATGCTGATCGAGGCAGGCGACCTGCTTCCACCCGACCATGCAGGACAACTGGCGCACTGGGCCCGGCAAACCCTGCGCGAGCCCGAGCAGTACACCCTACGAATCCAGCCCACTTTCGATCTCCTGCCGACACTGCTCGACGTGCTGACCGCCCTCACCGACGTCGTCGGCCCGGACTTGCAGGATCAGATGGCCGAATACGTCCTGGATCTTCCCGAACAAACCGGCCAGCACATAACGAACGCGGTCGCCAAACTGGTGAAACGGCTTCCCGCCGTGGTGTGGACGCCCGAGCGTGCTCAGCGAGCAGCCGATCGAGCTGACACCAGCCACCAGCGACTGGCCTTTTCCCTGCTCGGTGCCGCCGCAACCCGGCTGCCCCAGGTCCGTGACCGCCTTGTGGAGGACGCCCGGGGAGGATCGATCGCTGCGCTGGCCGCACTCGGAGATGTCACCAAGCTGGACGCGGATCTCGTCGAGGCACTGGTCGCCGGGCTCGGCGCGCAGCTGGAAGCACGAACCCGCAATGCTGTCCGGGGACTCTACGCGCACGGCGGCGCCGACCTCGGCCACGCGCTCACTGTGCTCAACGTGTGGCACCCGCAGCACGCGAACTGGGACCCTATCTATGAGCTGCTCGGCTCAACCCGATCCGGTGAGTACCTAGGCGGAGCACTCGCCGTGCTCGCCACGAGAGCCGCCGTACTCCCTGCTGCGGTCGCGGACCGGCTCATGCCCCTTACCACTGCGATCGCGGATGGTCCCGAGCCGGTCCCGAGCCTGATCGACAACACTGATCCGCGCCCGTCAGCGCGACGGCTTCAAGCTGTGCTGGAGCATCGGGCCGGCGGCCACTGGGAAGGACATCTGGCTGAACTACTCCGCTCGGACGTACGCGGCCGAACCGCCGCCGTGCTGGTTGCCGCTGGCACCGGCGGTCAGCTCGGCCTGGGCGTGCTTGTCGTCCTCGCCAGCGATCCTGAGCCGGGGGTGCGGGCGAGCGCCGCCCGGGTTATCGCTGAACGTGCCGTGGCCGACGCCTCCGCCCGGGCGCAGCTACCGTTGCTGATCGCAGACCGCGGCGTACTCGTGGCCCAGGCTATCTCCGACGCTGCCGTTGACCACCCGCAGTTGCTCGCCTTCGGCGAGCTGCGGCCCCTCGCCGACCACATCTCTTGCAGAGTCCGGTCCATCTTCGAACGCCATCGCCTCGAGACGAAGGATGCCCGCACATGACAGAGGACCCGCCGACGCGCGCGATCCGTGCGTTCTGGGAGAACCGACAGGGCGCCGTCACTGAGCACCGGTTGCTGCACAGTGATGCCGCGATCACAGACCTGATGACAGAGATGCTGGTCGAGCATGGCATCAGTCAGAACGCAATCCAGTACGACAAGGCGTTGAGCCTGCCCGGTGGATACGGGCCTACCAGCCGACGGTGGGACTTGATAGCCGTCGACGACGAATTGCCAATCGCAGCGATCGAGATCAAGACCTTGATCGGCAGGTCCATCGGAAACAACTTGCGTAATCGCCAGGAAGAGATCGTCGGCGCTGCCACCGACTTCAACCGAACGTACCGGCTGCCTCAGATCCAAGAGGTGAAACCGTTCCTCGGTCTCGTCATGGTCGTGGAGGACAACGAGGTCACCGCGCGGCTCCTTCCCAACGGCGACATGTCCGCCGGATCAGGTGGCTCCTCCCACCAGGATCGGGTGCAGACGTTTCTTGGCCGAATCGTCAAGGACGGGCTGTATGACGCTGTGTGGTTCGTGATCACAGCACCGCCGCCGAACTTCACTGCCAGGGAACCGGACGACGGCCTGAGCTTCGAGCATTTCTCCCGCACAGCCGCTCAGCGGATACAGCAGATCCGCGCAGCAGACGACGCCGCGACGTCGTTCGGCAAGACCCTGGCCGACCGGGCCGACATCGAGGACATCCTCTCCGGCATCACCTCCACGCCGCGCGGCCTTTCCGCAGCGGAGGCCTCCGTCATCCAACGCCAACGCATGGTAGTGACCGAGCTGCAACGACTCGCGGTCGAACCGAAGACCACCGAGACCGCGATGCAAGCCGCCATAGGCAAGAACTACTGGGTGTTCGGCGGTCAGTACATCGGGATGGCGCAGCGCAGCCTGGTGCCGTTGGACCAGTACGACATCCCCCTGATCTGTGCGGACGGCAGTCTGCACATCGTCGAGCTCAAGGGACCGGGCGCCCGATTGGTGCGCGAACACCGCGGCAGCCTGATCGTGGCCGACGAGGTGCACGAGGCGGTAAGTCAATGTCTCAACTACCTGCGCTCGCTGGACGAGACAGGTGCCACCCTGCAAACGCTGCGGCACAACGAAGGGCGTCCCACTTACGACTTCCGGCGAAGCCGTGCGACCGTGATCATCGGCCACCCCGCCCGTAGCGCGACCGCAGAGATCAGCCGCACACGCATCGAGCAGACGATCCGCTCCTACAACGCCCACCTGTCGCGCATTCAGGTTCTCACCTATGCCGACCTTCTCGATGGAGCGGAACGCGCCCTGCGCTTCGAGGAGGAGAGCCTGGGGTAGGTGTGCCGGAGCAGACGGCGGCCCGTGACGCAAGCCGACGCAGCGAATGTGCCTCGCACCGGACGGATCCCGCACCTGAAGTACGGATACGATCCCGGGTATCGCGTCCCTGGCGTTCGTCTCGCCCAGGGGCGTGGCGTAGTCGTCCGACAATGACAGCGTGGTGTTCACCGTGGAACCCGAGGTCTTCCGGTCGTGACCCTTCCGCACGATCTGACGCCGCTGCTCGCCCTGGCCGAGAGCCCAGCGGGCTCCCCGGTCGAGTACGTGATCGGTGGCATGGTGCTCACCGGCGCCGACCGAGAGACGGCGGCACAGCTCATCGCTGATGACGCGATGGCCATCGCCTGCGGCAAGGCTCCGGTCCTCGACTGGTGGCGCGAGCGGCGAAACGGCGGCGAGCCGCATACCGGCAAGAGGCAGCAGATCGTTCAAACCTACGTGGGCATCGCTTTCGGCTCCCCGGGCCAGGTGGTCAACGATGACCACGTGCAGGGTCACGTCGCCGAGTTGCTGTGGAACCGGGTCGTGTCAGAGCGCTCTGTCTGCCGCGACGGCCGCCAACTCGTCCGAGCCCACCCGGTCAAGGCCGATCCTCTCGAACCGGGCGGCGACGGGTTGATCATCTACCGGAGGGCCGACGGTGTGCTGGTCTTCCGGCTGTGGGAAATCAAGAAGCACGAGACCCAGAGCCCGGTGTCGGCGACCATCAACCGAGCCAGCAAGCAGCTCAGCGAACGAGGGGCGGAATATCTCGCCAAGCTCGCTGGCCCCGAAACCCTAGAAACCGACGGCGAGCTCGGCGGCTTGTACGCCGACATGGTCGAGTTGTGGTTCGACCGCAGCGACCGCGCCGGGGTCGGCGTGTCGATCGGGACCTCGTCGGGCCGTGAACCGAAGCAACCCCTGGCGTTCAGGTCGATCAAAACCGCCTTCCCTGAGTTCGCCACCTCGGCGCAGACCGAAGGCATCGTTGTGGCGATTCCCGATTTCCCGGGCTTCGCCGAACGGGTGAAGGAGATCGTGTGGAGCGGTCTCTAGATCTCGGCCTGCTGCGCGACGCCCTGAACGGGCGCAGCAACCTGCCGAGCGCCGAGGAGCTTCAGCAGCTCATGGCCGACGTCGAAGTCCAGCTGTTCTTGCGCAGCACGCAACTCGCCCAGAGCTTGTTGGATGCGGCGTGGTACCTGCATGCGGTGGCCTCAATCCATCAGGCCCGCGAGCGCTACAGTCTCCCTCGTCAACGACAGGCTTTCCTGGTCAGCGCCCACATCTTCGACCTCGCCCTCAACCAGGACGGCTGGAGTAGGGCAGAACGGCTCTCCTTCGGCTTTGCCGCCGCCATCGGATACCGGCGCGGCGGGCGAGATCCGAACGCCACCGCGATCATGAACCGGCTCCGTGCGGACATCGACGTGACGGCCCCGGTGATCGACCATCTCGCGACGCTGTCCCTCGAGGCCGGGCTGGCGTTCCTCGGCTTCGAAACCAGGACCTTGTTCCGCTGGTTCGGCATCTGGCGCCGCCAGCTCAACGGCATGGCCCGCGACTCCGGCCTGACGGACCTGACGACCACCGCTTTCGGCCCTACCCACATGGTCGTGCTCGGTGCCGAAGACCTTCTCGTCTATCTCGCCACCGGCCGGTCCGAGCGGCTGGAAAGCGGCATCGAGCGGCTGCGGGTGACCGCGGTCGGCGAGGCCGGCCCTGAAGACCTGCACTCCCGCTGGGTGGCGAACCATCTGCTCGAGCTGTCGGGGGAAGCGCAGGCCGGCTCGCTGTGGAACCCGGCGGTGCTGCCCCCCGAGGTACCACCGCTGGTCCGGCAAGCTTTCACCATGGCAAGCCCGCCCGTGATGACCCTCTGGGCGCCCCAACGTGACCTACTCACCGGTTCACGATCACCATTCGACCCCAGCCTGCGCCGCATGGTGCTCGCCGTCCCCACCAGCGGCGGTAAGACGCTCATCGGGCAGCTGTTGTCGATCGAGCACCTCGCGCGTACCGACCGCAGCGTCTGCTACGTCGTTCCGACCCGCAGCCTCGGTCGTGAAGTGCGGCGGGCGATGTCCGGCCGGGTCCGGGTGCTGGAGAAGGAAACCGGTGCCGAGCAGCCGGACTTCTCTGATTTTTGGGGGCTGTTCGACACCCTCGCCGCCGAGGAACCAGCCGACGTGGAGGTGATGACGCCGGAACGCCTGGCCCACTTACTGCGTCATGACAGCGCGACGGTCCTGGACCGCTTCGGGCTGTTCATCTTCGACGAGGCGCAGCTGCTCAAGGAAACCGGTCGCGGGTTCACCCTTGAAGCGGTGATCGCCCTGCTGAACTACCTCACCGCGGACTCCGATCACCAGATGATCCTGATATCCGCCGCCATGGGCAACGCCGGGGAGATCGCCCAATGGCTCGACCCGGCTGGTGGATCCCTCAGGCACGAGTCGGACTGGCGTGGCCCCCGGCGTCTGCATGCCGCCTTCACCACTCAGGCCCACTGGGACAAGACCCAGGTCGAGGACGGCGCCGGCTCCAAGTGGCGCTACCGGCACACCACACCGCTCACCGGCCTTATCCGATTGCGGCTGGCGGAGAATCGCACCGCCCGGTTGGTCGTTCGCCCGGAGCAGGGGTGGCAGGTTGTTCGCAAGTCGACCGGCCGGTGGTCGCCACCGGAGCTCGATAGCGGCCGAGGCACGAAGCGGTATGTGATCGCGAGCGAGATGATCACCTTGCTCGGCCACGCCGGTTCCGTACTGGTCGTCGCCACCACCCGCGTCCAGGCGCAGCAATTGGCCGTGAGTCTGGCCGCGAACTGTGAGGAACAGCCCGCCCTGGCGGCGCTGGTCGACTTCGTCCGCCAACAACTTGGCGACGCGCACCCGCTGGTCGGTACGCTGCGTCACGGGGTCGGCTTTCATCACGCCGGCCTTCCCGTCGAGGTCCTCGAGGCGCTCGAAGCAGCAGTCCGCGACGACATGTTGCCGTACCTGGCCTGCACCTCCACGCTCACCGACGGCGTCAATCTGCCGGTCCGGACGGTGGTCATCTATGACCAGCCGTACCCGGGGCAACCCGAAGAGAGCCGGTTGAGCGGTGCCCGGCTGGTCAATGCCATGGGCCGTGCCGGACGCGCGGGCAAGGAAACCGAGGGGTGGATTGTACTGGTCCGCGCCGCCGAACCGACCGCCCAGGATTTTCACGACCTGAATCCGAGCTCACAGGCTCTGGCCGTGACGTCATCGATGACGACCGACGACGCGCTCAAGGCATTCGCCCGCTTCGAGGACGAACTGCGCACGGATGAGGACGCCATCTTCACCACGTTCGACCAAGCCGGTGACTTCATCAGCTTCGTCTGGCTCATCCTGGCGATCGAGGAAGGCCGCGGCACCGACCCCACCGAGGTCGATGTCGTGAAGATGGTCGATGCCACGCTCGCGGCCATGCAGTCGACCGCCGCTCGTCGGGCCGGTGTCCGCCTCGCCGGCGCTACCCGCCAGCGATATCTCAGCAGCGACCCAAGCGCTCGGCGGCGCTGGGCACGAACCGGGACATCGATCGGTTCGGCGCGAATCATCGATCAACTCGCGTCGCGGATCGCCGCAGCCATCCAAGGCGCCGTCGGCCGCGGTTCGGTTGCGGATCTTCGGGCGCCAGCCAAGGCCATTCGTGCCCTGCCCACTCTTTTCGACCGGCTGTTGGATCTTCCGGAAGCCCCGACATGGCGTTTTCGGGTCACTCCCCGTGGGGCTGACGTCGACGTCAGCCCGGTAGACCTACTCGTCGACTGGGTCTCGGGCCAGACCCTGCCTCGACTCGCCGAGACGCATCTGTCCGCGGTCAAGGATCCGGCGCATCGCATCGAGCAGATGGTCGGGGCCGCCTCCGAGCACTTCGAACACTTCCTCGCCTGGACCGTCGGCGCGGTGGTCGAACTCGTTAACACCGCCCTACTCGATGCGGATGTCGAGGAACGATTGTGTCCCGAACTCGCCGGATACGTCCGCTACGGTGTCGATTCCCTTCACGCCCTTCGGTTGATGACCTCCGGCATCCGATCACGAAGGCTCGCCCACGCTGTCGCCCAAGACCGTCCCCTCGATCTGGAACCGACGCACGACGACCTGCGCGCGTGGCTGGCTGGTATGGGCATCGCCCAGTGGCGCGACCGGTATGACGCGTCCGCTTCCGAAGTTCTCGACCTTCTCGACTACACCCGTCTCCGCAGCCGCAGCCTACTCAAGACCCTGCTGGAGAACGGGGTCATCACGGTCGACGTACTCGACGCCGACGACCCACCCGCCGGGGTCCGCCTGTCCCTGCGGCCGGTGGATGGCGATCCCGCACCGGCACCCATCGCGGCATACGCCGACGATCAAGCCATCGCCACCATCTCCGCCGCCGACCACGCTGACATCCAGGCGATCCTCGACACCGGACTGGACATCAACGTCGAGCTCGTCGGCCTGAGCCTGCGGATAACCCTGCCGCTCGAAGAGGCCGCCTCGTAGGCCCGATCGCACCCGAACGTGCCGGGGAGCGGGCCGAGAGCATCGACAATCAATGAACCGATATCGTAATTTTGTGCATATTTGCTATGCCGACGACTCCGGTCGAGCCGGCGTCGTCACCTTCACCGGCCTTCTGGTGCGTGCCGATGGCTGGAACTGTTTGATGCACTGCTGGCTTGAAGGCCGCCGTAAATTGGCCACCGAACCGAGCTGGCGCGTCGACAAGCACGCCGAACTTCACGCCAACCAGTTGACCAAAAAGGGTGCGGGGCGCTTCTGTGAGGCTGGCTGCCAGGAGCCGGCATGCTCCGGGTGCACTGAGGCCGACTCGCCGGACTGCTGCGGCGCGCCATGCTGCGCGTCCCGCTGCTGCCGACGTGGCTATTTCGAGAATAAGTTCTCCACGCAGGTGGCACGAGACAGCGCGTACCGCATCATGATGACACAGTTGGCCCGATGCGAAGCACTCACCGTCACCACTTTGGCTTGCCGGACCAGGAACACCGCGGTGGCCTACGATAGGTTCGTGAACCATCTCGATCAGTGGGCGATCGAGACCGAAACGTCGGTGCTCGTTTTTCTCGACGGACCGCAAGGGCCGCTGGACGTCTCCGAGATGGCACCCGAGGCTGCTCAGCAGGAACGCGCTATGGCGGGCCGCAACGCGGCGCCGTATCGCCGCACGCATCGCGAACTGGAACTCGGGCCCCGGCGCGTCATCGAGGACCCGCAGATGATGGACAGCAAGTACAGCCAGCTCATCCAGGCCGCCGACCTGGTCGCCTACGGGGCATACCAGTACCTATGGAGCGCCGGAACATGGCCGTCGGGAGATAAGCACGGCAAACCTAAAGACACCGTGGTCAGCGCCTACCGGAGACTGGAACAGCGCTGGCTGCCCGGCTCCGACCACGGCATCACCTGGACCGGCGGCGCGTAGAACCGGGACGCAGAAACGAAGAAACCCCCGGATCACCGAGGGCCCTTCGAGAGCGGGTCCCCGCGGATGCCCTCGAAGGAGCACATGGAAACTCGCTCTTCCTTTATAGCACGAACCCCGCTTCACCAGGCAACTTCCGCCTAACCACCACCGCATCCCAGCACGGATCCGATACTGCTGGGGCGCATGTTCCTCGGCGGCCCCTCCGTAACAGGTAAGAGCAACCACGTTGCAGTCCGGCCGACCCAGCAACGCTGTGGCACCTCGAGAGATAGGCACCCAATACGCCTCGGGTCAACGAAATTCTCGACGATGCGGGTCTGCGCCGCGGTGGCGGCGGCCCCACAGCACGATGCCGGCCCCGGCGACGATCAGACTCCATGGCAACTGCGCCGACCATCGATGTGAACCTTTCAGCACGTAATCGACGGGGCCATAAACTGCGAGGGCTCTTGCTCGGATGTTGGGGTCCAATTTTCAGGTGACGGTCGTACGAAAACGTTGCGGCCAGGCTGGACCTCAGCCGACCGCAACATTGGTCTCCTGGAGTTGACATCTTCTGCGTCATTGACTGACACCCCGCATCGGTGACAGGCGCACTGTTCGGCGCGAGCCTGTCACGCTCGCGTGAGTGTGCCGTCGCGCTCCTCGACCTCGCTCCACCGCGCTGTCAGCGGCGCGGTGAAGGAAGGGTCAATGGCGTGCGCGTACGCGAGCAGGCCGCGCATGTGGCGCACGAAGCCGAAAGTTGAGGTGAAGCCGCGCGACGCCGCGTGCTGACGGATGCCGAATTTTCCGGCCCCATAGAGGTGATTCGTCAGCCGCGCCTTGACTTCACGGCTCAGTTTGACGTCGGTATCGGTGACCGTGACGCCGAGCACAACCTTACGGCCGCCCGGCGACGTGAGCCTTGTCTTCTTCTCATGCAACTGGAAGCCGTTCCGCGAGACGATCTCACGGGTACGGCGGACTACATCTCGGCACGTGTCGCGAGAGAACGCGCCGGCCCCGCTCAGTACCAGATCATCGGCATATCGGGTGTAGGTGAGGCCGCGATCGGTGGCCATAGCCTGGATTTCGCGATCCATGCGCCGTACGACGAGGTTGGCTATCGCGCCGCTGCTCGCGCCGCCCTGCGGAACGAAACCCAGGTAAGGAACCTGGTATGCCGGGATCCTCGGGTACTCGCCGGTGCTCGGGGCCGGCAGCGGCACGGGCCGCGCGAACGCAGAGTAACGGGTGGTGATCCTGCTCAATTCGAGCGAGATCAGCCGGTTGTAGCCGATGTCGCGGTACAACGAGTACACCCGGTATTCGTTGATGCTGTGGAAGAAGTCGTGCAGATCCATTTTGATCATGAATCGGGCGCCGATGTGCCGTCTCGCGCAGCTACCCACGGACCGGCCGCGGCTGTACGCATAGCTGGCGTGGTGCGGCTTGACGCGGGCGAGCACGTTGGCAAGGACCCAGCGCTGTACCTGCATCAGTACCGGCTCGGGAGAACTGATCGTGCGCATCTTGCCGCCGTTGCGGCGCCTACGGGTGAACTGCTCATACGGGTCGAGGCGTCGTTCGACGACTGCCCGCAGAAACGGGTACGAGGCGCCGGTCAGGTGTGCGAGATGGCGAAGGGTGAGGACCGGTACGACGCCCGCCTCGCGCAGCAGTTCGCTTTCCCGGATGGCGTTGTCGGCGGTCTCGGCGGAAATCCCGAGCCTTCCGGCCTCAGCGCGGTAGAGGTGAGGAGAGTCGATGATCGTTTACCTTTGATGAATCCCGCCGACGGCGAGTCGGCGGCGCCAGCGAAGACATCGCGCGCAGCACCGTCGACTGGCCAGGCGTCGGCGAGTGCTTGACCAACGCAGGAGATGACACCCCCTGCCCGCCGGGCGACGCCCGGCGCGCCAGCGTCGCAACGCTGGATGCTAAACACCGTCGACTCTCCTCAAGGCGCGAGGATAGTACGGCTCGGAGTTGCCCTCCAGACTTACGCGTGATCCGCGTGGCTTCCATTGGCGGCGATGCAGCTCCTGCCAGCCGATGTCCGTCAAGCGATGTTGCTCGTCGGTCATCTGGAGCCTATGCAGTGTCTCCAAGGCGTGTTCCACCTTGGCTTTCGGCATGCCTGTTTCGGCGACGAGCCGGCTGGTGTGGCGGGTGCCGCCGGCGCAGGCGCCGAGGGTCAGAACCAGACTCTGCAGATCGCGCTCGGTGGTGTTCGCCACGGCGGACGCGAGCGCGGATCCGCCCAACCTCTCCGCCGCCGACAGGTAGTCCGAAACCGGCCGGTGCGGCCCGGCGGCGAACGTGACGAGATCGGGTGGGAACTTGCGCTCGGGCAGGAACGGCTCCCACCGGTCGCTAGGGCGCTTGCCGCGTCGAGGCTGCCACAGAATGTGCGGAAGGTTATTCGGCACGGTGTGCTGCAGGACCATGAGACCGCCGCTGTCGTTGAAGCCCAACGCGAACTTCTTGTTCTGCGCATACTTCACGCACAAGGCGCGCACTGCCTGCTCCTGGTCACTTGACCAGCCGGCGTAGCCCAGGCTGGGTGCCTGCTCCACCGCGGTGACGGTCGCGATCTGCCGCTCAGCCCGGATCCGTTCGTACGCCTCGGCCGAAGCCGCGTAGAGCAAGACGTGGATCGAGACCAGGCCGTATGACTTCCAGCTCCTGATAGTTCCGTTGCGTAACCAGGCGTGGACGTAGTTCAGGCACTGGCCGCCGGAGCCGGAGTAGTCCTCGACGAAGACGATGGAGCGGCACTTGCGGGCACGCAGGTCCGCCAGCGAGCTGGCCGGCCCCAGGAACGCGCGGTTGCGCTGCGCGACGTTCCGCAGCGTGTTGGCGGCGAGTGCCTCACTGCCGGGGGCGCCGGACAGACCTTCGGTCGGATCGAAGTCCTCGAAAACTATGGGCTGGAACGGGCCCAGCGTCGTACCGTCATCGAAGTCGCGCAGATCGCGGATCGGTACCAGCGCCGCCGGTTTCGCGTAGGGGCGATCGTGGAGTGCGCCGACAATGGCCGCGCGCACCGTCGCGTCGTCAACAAAATGAAGACTATCGATCAGTAGTGCAGCGGTGTCCTGCTCCTGCGCGGTGAAATTCGTCAGCCACCGCTGTCCCGCGGCAGTCAGGCTGGCCCGCATGACGGGCAGCCTACTTCCGACTAGCTCTCTAGGTCACCGATTCCGGCTGCATGAATGTCCTAAGCCGGGCGGCGACGCCCCGTACGTGGTCACCACGCGGAGGTAGAGTCCAGTTCAGACCCTTCACAGGGCAGGCCTCGGCAATTCGCAAGCAGCATCGCCGGCGGGTGCTGAGGGCCGTCGTTTGCCCGTACCTGCGGAACGCACCACGATAGACAAGTGCGTTGGTGGCTCACGGCGATCGGGGCGTCCGGGTTTCTCGTGCTCGTCTTCTTCCTGACTCGGGAGGGACGCAGCCAGGCGGACGAGTGGATGAGCATCGTCGGTGGCCTGGCCGGGGTCGCCAGCACGGCGGTGCTGTTGGGACAGCTCGTCGTGCAGTCGCGCGGTCGGCCGCAACGGCAGGCCCGTCGCGAGCTCCTGCGACGGTGTGCTCTTCATCTGTCCAAGGGAGACCTGCCGCTGGTCCGCGACGTGCGTCCGGCGCAGCTCGGAGTCAAGGCGGCTATCGGTTCCGCAGGTCCGGCAGCCCGGAGCGTCCTGCCCTACCTTCCGAGGGAGGCCGACCAGGAGTTGGAGTGGCTGGTGGCCGACGGCGGCGTAGTGCTGGTGCACGGCCGCGCCGCGGCGGGCAAGACCCGCACCGCGTATGAGGCGATCCACCGCCTGCGTCCGGAGCACGGGCTGCTGGTGCCCGAGTCCGGCGGGGCGCTTCGGGAACTGGCCGACTCCGGGGAGGAACTGCGGAACGTCGTGGTCTGGCTCGACGACCTCGAGCGGTACCTGACGCCCCGAGGGCTCGACCGCGGCGTGCTGGAGCGGCTGTGCCCGCCGGGCCGTTCCGATGTCGTCGTCCTTGCCACGATGCGGGGCGAGGAACTCGACCGGCTGCATCGGCGGCCAGCCGCTCCGGACGGGACGCCGACCGCCGAGCAGTTCTGGACCGGTGTCGGGGTGCTCGAACGCATCCCGGAGGACCGGCGTGTCCGCATCGATCAGTATCTGAGACCGGCGGAGCAACAGACCGCCCGGCGCAGCCGCGATGACCGGATCGTGGCGGCCGCCGGTGCGGACGTCGGCTTCGCCGAGTACCTGGCCGCCGGCCCGCAGTTGATGCAGCGCTGGACAGCCGAGAGCAACCGGCGGGCTGAGGTGGGTCAAGCACTGATCAGCGCCGCAGTGGATTGCCGGCGCGCCGGATGGTCCGCGCCGATACCCGAAGACGTGCTGACCGCGGTCTTCCGGAACTATCTGACGCCGGCGCTGCGGGCGCGCGGCGACCTGCCGCCAGCCGTGGACGGATTGGCCTGGGCGAGTGAACCATTGCTCGGGGCGAGTTCCTGTCTCTGGCCCCTGTCCGGGGACGGATACCAGGTCGCCGACTACCTGGTCGACCGCACCGACCACGGCGAGGGCCGCCTCGCCGAAACCGCGATCACGCGGATCCTCTGGGACACGCTGCTCGGACGGGCCGGACCCGAGGCCCGCTTCTTGATCGGGACCGCGGCGTACACCCGGGGCGAGCACGACGTCGCCGAGGCGGCGATGCGTCCATTGGCCGACGCCGGGGATCCGCTCGCGATGTTCAACCTGGCAGTGCTGCTCAGCCGCCGGACAGCCTGGGAAGAGGCCACGCGCTGGTACCGGCGGGCCGCAGACGCCGGCTACGTCGCCGCGATGGTCAACCTTGCAGTGACACTGCGGGAGTCAGGTGAGGATGTAGAAGCGGCGCAGTGGTACCGGCGGGCCGCCGGTCACGGGCACGCGGCAGCGATGATGAATCTCGGCGTGCTGCGGAAGATCGGCGGGGACCACGCTGGGGCCGCCTACTGGTATCGACAGGCGGCCGCGGCAGGGGACATCGACGCGATGTACAACTTGGGCCTGCTGATGGAGGAGCGCGAGGAGCCGGATTACGCGCGCGTGTGGTACCAACGGGCCGCTGGACAGGGTCATCCGCTCGCTGCGGAGCAGCTGCAAGAGCTGGCCGCAACCGATAGCGAGGTCAAGGCCGGATCCGTCGAGCCCACGGCCGAGACGCTGACCTTCGACGACCATGGCGTGCCAGCGTCGGCCCAGATCGAGCCCGGACCCGCCTGGCGGCAGTGCCGCGACTACCTGATCACCGATTCCGGTGTTCCTCATGCCACGGTGTCGGCTCTCCAGGAGCAGGTCACGGACCTGGTTCGCCGCATGCAGCCGTCTGAGCAGTCTAGGTCTTTCCGGGGCCTGGTAGTCGGTCATGTGGGCGCCGGCATGTCGGCCTGGCTGGTCGCCACCATCGCGGCGGCCCTGGACCGAGGTTACCGCCTCCTGATCGTGCTGACCGGCCCGCTGAAGGCGCAGGAACATCAGACCCGGCACTGGATCGAGCGAGTCCTCGGCGGCCCGTACGCATCGGGGTCGGTCCAGATCCTGGTCGTGAAGAAGAACGCGACGGTGTTGCGGCGGTTGCTCGCTGACATCGACAGCGAGGGGATGTCGGGATGGCCGGCTCTGGTCATCGACGATATTCGGGACGAGGCGACCATCTCGGCGATGCCCCGTGAGAATTGGGAGCGCACGGCCCGTGTCGAAGGCCCCATCGCGGGGCTGATGCATCGGCTGCTGACGCAGCTTCCTCAGGCGGCATACGTCGCATTCAGCAAGACCCTGTTCACCAACGCGCTAGTCGATCCAGCCCGCCCGACGGATCTCTTCCCACGCGATCTCGTAATGTGCCTTCCGGCGCCGGACGGCTATGTCGGGCCGGAAATCCTGCGGGACCTTGACCCGGAATCGCTGGTGTCCGCCGATCCGCCGATGCTGTCCGAGCAGCCGGCTCACGTCCGGCTCTTCAACGACGACGATCAGGACGAGTCGCTGCGCGCCGCGCTGGATCTCTGGGTCCTCACCGGAGCAGTCCGCCGGTTTCGCGCGCGATCGGAATCAGGACCAGCCGGGGACCACGTCCTCCTCGTTCACGGCCCGCGCCGCATCGACGAGCGCCGACTATTCGCGGAGCGTATCGAGGCGCTCTGGAGTGAGACTCATGGTGACTGGGAGCAGAGGCTGCAGCATCGGTACGAAACCGACATTCTTCCAGTCAGCCGGTCAATAGCTCCCGAACTGCCATTGCCGGCGGACTTCGAGGATCTGCAGGCCGATTTGATCGCCGTTGTCCGGGCGATCGGTGAGCGGCCCGTGCACACCAGCTGGGATGACCCGCGGGCGGCGGCCCAGACATCGGGATACTCGGTCATGGTGCTCTCCGGTGCCAGCCGAACCCCCGTGTTGCGCGGCACTGTGATCACGCATGCGTGGCACACCTCTGCCACGCTGGACCGGCTATCGCAGGCCGGACAGTCGCTGGGATTCCGCGCAGCCTATCGGGACCTGATCCGCTTCGTGACGACGCCGGCGCTGCACCGTTCGTTTTTGGCTGCCTTTCGGGCAGAGTCCGCCGCGCGGCACGGGGTCGCGACTTTCGGCCCGTTGCCACCGATCATGTTGCCGCCGGTCCTGGTTGCCCTGCGGCCCGATGTCCGGGTGCGGCGCGAGGACCGGGACTGGAACGCGTACCTGATCGAAAGCCGTTCACCGGGACGGCCGATCGAGCCGGTCGCTTATCCGGTCGACGGTGAAGCCATCCGCTCGAATCTCCAGGGGTGGGAGCCGGTGCTGCGGACGCCGCGAACCAGGCAGCAACTCCGCACCGGAACCGGGGATCGAGAATTCTCGGCTCTGGTTGGGGTCGTCGATCATCGGACGCTGATGTCCGTGTTGAGCGGGTTGACGTGGCTGGTGGAGGACTGCTTCCGGCCACACCTGACCTGGCTGCGAAGCCTGACCGAACGCCAGATCGCCCGATGGGTGATCGTCTTTCCCGAGAATTCGCGTCCCGGCAGCGCTCGCGCCATCTTGGGCGCCGGACCGTTCTCGATCTCGGTCCGCCAGCGTACCGAGCGGGGCCCGTTCCGGGTCTTGTCCAGCCCGTTGCACCGCGCGGCCGCGCGCCGGATCGCCGGCTTGTTTTCGCCGGTCGCGGATGAAGTCGCGGCCCGGCTCAGCGGACCGGCCACCGGCTGCCTCGTGGTCTACGCCGTCGCGGAGAATCCGCCGGCCGGGGTTGCTGGTGACCCCGCCGACGAGAGGAGCACCACTCTGGCCTTCCACCTGGTGACTCCGATGAGCACCGCGCCTGCCGACGGCGCGCTCACCGCCTGGGGTGTCCGATCACCCGATGACCCCTCGGCGGTGACGACGGACAGTGCCCCGAAGTCACGATGAGCCTCACGGACAAGTCGCCAGCTCTTGGAGGAAAGGTTCCTCCAGCCGAGCGCCAGCCCGACAGCCGCGTCAGCGGGTAAGGGAGTAGCAGCCTGACGTGCGACCTTGGATGTCCGCTCGAGAGGCGACAAGCGCTGTGGCGAGGGTGCGCCTCGCCTGCCGGGAACATCGCCGTCGGCCACCGACGGAGGCGAGCGCGGCAGTTGCGCGGACGGGGCGTGCGCGGGTCTCATGGGAACTGCAGTCCACAGAGGGCGTTCACTGCATCCGGGAGTTGATTCGACGCGCATGGACCCGAGTCCCTACCACTTCCCGCCGGAAGTGTTCGCCGTCCTCAAGGACACCATCCCCCTGCTGTGCCGCAGCAAGCTGGACCTACTCGGGTTCTTCCGCGGGGCCGGCGTCGCTGAGAGCGAACTCGCCGATCTGCGTCGTCGTGTCGTCGAGGACCGCGACTCGATCAATAAGTTCGAGATCGCCCGGCAGGTCCTGACGCGCATCAACGAACGCGGCGAGCGTGATCTGGCGGTACGCCGCGAGGTGGTCCGCCGGGTGGTGCAGTTCGAGGACTTCTACACGTGCTGGCCTGACGACCAGCTCAAGGCCAAAGGCCTCGTTGCCGAGTTGAGCCGGCTGGTGGACGTCAAGGATTCGTTCGTCCGGATGCGCCAAGAGCGCGACGCTGAGCGCGACCAGCGCCTCGCGACCGCGCGGACGAAAGCCGCGCAGCTGGCGCAACGCCGTGCCACCGGGCATCTGCTGCGAGACCGGCTCGCCCGGCTGTTCGCGATGACGGATACACGTCAGCGTGGCCTTGATCTCGAGGCGGTCTTGAACGAGGTGTTCGCCCTGGACGGCATCCTGATACGCGAGTCGTTCGCCCTGCGGACCGAGGACGGCATGGTCGCGGAGCAGATCGACGGCGTGGTCGAGATCGACGGGGTGCAGTATCTGGTCGAGATGAAGTGGCACGCGGAGAAGCTGGGCATGGACCCGGTCTCCCGGCACCTCGTCCGGATCTACGGCCGTGCTGGCGTCGGTGGCGTCCTCATCTCCGCCTCCGGCTTCACCGACCCGGCTGTCAACGAATGCGCCCGGGCACTCTCGCAGCGGGTGATCGTTCTCGCGGGCCTCCGCGAGCTCGTCTTGCTGCTCGAGCGTCAGGGTGACGTCGCTGACTGGCTGCGTAGCAAGATCCGAGCGGCGACGATCGACCGGAACCCCCTTGTGGAGGCCTGACCTGCCGCCGCAACCTCTCGCCGAAGCCGGCGGTGAACGGGAGGCTCCCGTCCTGTCGAAGCGCGTTCTCCAGAGCCGATCCGCCTGGGCCTGCCGGACGGGCACCGACTTGCAGCTGACGTGATCTCCCGCAGGCTCACCCGTTCTCGCCACCTCATACCTGGGAGGATCTGATCGCCGCACATATCACCGAAGTGACCCGGCGCAGGCTCGTCGAAGGGCTGGATAAGCGGCGTACCGATTGGGCCGGTGCGCTCGACGACGTCGATTTCCTCGCGCGGTTGTATCCGGTGGACGTCCTGCCCAGTCGTGATCCTCGGTTCGGCACGGCTGCGCAGGACATCGCGCAGCACCGGCTCTTCAACGACGACTGGCCGGACGACTGGGTCTTTCACGACTCGCGCTTCGGTCTGGCCGACAGCGACGAGAAGCTCCTGGCGTTCTTCGCCGAAATGCTGCACCCGGCCGTTCGCACAGACCTCGCGGAGGTCGAACAACTCCTCGTCTTCTTCAACAGTGTGCTGGTGCACGATGGCTACGAACTGGTTCAGGTGGACGCGATCAGCGGCGCCCCGGTGTTCGCGTGGCGCCGACTTGGCTCCGGCGTGCCGGGTGCCATGAAGAACCTGATCTTCGCGGTGGTTGGCCCGAAGCCGCAGATCGTGCTCGACGACGCCGTCAACAACGAGCTGCGCATCGTGCTCAACGAGCAGGGTTGCCTGGTGTACGACCGGCCGCTGCCCAGCCAGGGGCTCACCTGGGCGCAATTGACCGCCTGGTGGGCCGACCGGGACGGCCTCAGTGGAGCGCCGGAGCAAGAGATCTCCCGCAGCCTTTACCGCCGGCTGGACGCGTCGGTGGCCAACGACGCCGAGCGCCGGATTCTGAACAGCTATGCGAAGCGGTACGTTCGCCTCGGCCCCGAGATCCCCGCGCTTCTGCCGCAGGTCTATCTGCACTACGACCCGTACACGCAGGATCGGTATCTACCGGGGGAATCGCCGTTGCAGCGGCAGCGGATGGACTTCCTGATGCTGCTACCCGGCCGTGCCCGCGTCGTCATCGAATGCGACGGCCGGCAGCACTACGCGGATGACGACGGCCGGGCTGACCCGCACCGCTACGCCGAGATGATGGCCGGGGATCGAGACCTGCGGCTGCGCGGCTACGAGGTCTACCGATTCGGCGGAGTGGAACTTGTTGACTCCGCGCAGACCGCGCGACGCCTCGATGACTTCTTCGACCGGCTCCTGCGCCGGTACTTCTAGATGCACCGGACTCGGCCACCAGCGTCCCAGGCCAGCGCGAGGTCGTATCGCCGGGAGCGATCTTGGCGGGGCTGCCCACCGCTCGGGCGAGGGCGTACAGGCGAGCCCCGCAGGATGACCCGCCGACCCGGTCGGCCGCCTGGCCAACCCCAGCTCTTGTCCACCTGAAGCGGAAATGGGCCTAACGGCAGAATCATTCCCGGAATAATCCCGAGCATTTTCGTCGGCATGAGCTATGGTGTGTGTCGTGAGCGCGCTCTTCTCCTTCGATGTGCCAGCGGCGAATCCTCAGCTGCTGGTCGCGGCGCGCGAAGCGTTAGGGCTGACTCAGGCGGACGTCGCCGAACGGATCAGCGCGTTGTCCGGAAGCCCGGTGAAGACCACCCAGGGCTATGTGTCCCGGGCGGAGAAGGGCTCGCTGTCCGTCACCGGGATGCGGCTGGAGCAGTTTGCCCAGGTGCTGGAGATGACGCCAGATCTTCTGACCGTCGACGTCAAGCTTTGGGCACTGGGAGAGGGGTGTCTGTACCACCGCAACCGCCGCTCGACGAAGGCGTCGACCCTGCGGCGCCTGCACGCCCAGATCAATCTGACCCGGCTCTACCTGACCCGGCTGGCGCACGCCGCTGACATCGCCCTGCCGGTGCTCGCCGTATCACCGACCAGGGTGGAAGGCGCCGTTGGGCCGCAGACCGTCGCCGCACAGTTGCGCGCCCAGCTCGGTGTTCCCCGGGGCGCGATCGCCTCGGCCACGATGATCGCCGAGCAGCTGGGGGCGTTGGTGGTGCCGATGTCGCTGGGCGGCCGCGAGGTCGACGCGACCAGTCTGCACCCTCCGGGCGAGCCGCCCGTCTTCGTTATCAACACCGACGCGCCGATCGACCGGCAGCGGTTCACGCTGATGCACGAGGTCGGTCACTGCGTGAGCGTCCCCGGCCCGGGAGTCGACGCGGAGGAGATGGCACAGGCATTCGCTGGGGAGTTCCTCGCTCCCACCGCCGAGATCTACCCGGACCTCACCGCGGCCCCCATCACGCCGGCGCGGCTGCTGCAGCTTAAGGCGAAATGGCGGATCTCCGCCGCCGCGGTGCTGCGCCGCGCCGCCGACCTGGCGGTGATCTCCGATTCTCGCTACCGGACGATCAGCGCTCAGACCTCGGCGCTGGGCTGGCGCACCGAGGAGCCTGAACCGTTGCCGGCGGAGACTCCCCGGATGGTCCCCGAGATCGTCCGGGTCGCGATCCGCGCTACCGGCGGCCTCGCCGAGGCAGCGGCGGCGGCGGGAACGACACCAGCACGTCTGACGAACCTGTTCGGTGACGCCGTCACCGACGCGACCACGCACCAGGACGGACGATGACAGAACCTGGGGACAAGGTGACGGGCTCTGCGACGCCGATGCACGGCAACCTTGCCGGTGACCTGTCGCAACGCTGGCAGTGGCTGGGCCGGCAACCGTATCCGCCACAGCCGGCGGGAGCCGTCGGAACGCTGGCCAACCGCGTGCTCGTGTACACGCGCCGAAGCCACGTCGCCACCGTGCTCCCGGCGCTCGACACCGCCCATAGCGGGTTGATGATCGTCGGACCGCGCCCGGGCAGCCCGATGCCCAGTGTGGCGGATCTCGCCCACGACGGCCCGGTGGTGCTCGACCCCGACGCCTACGGCTACCACATGGCCACGTCGGACAAGCCGTTCCTGCTGCCGGACGACGGCTTCGCCGGCACCAACCCCTCGCTCGAAGCGGTTCTGGACGCACAGATCAAAGCCGGGTTCACGGTGGCGTGCACCCCGACCGGTTACATCGGCGCCGGGGACACGGCAAGCCTGCACGCCGCCGCGCAGCAGGTGAAGGCGCTGGGGCGCACCGACACGCTGTTCGTGGCGCCGCTGGACATCTCGTTGCTCGACCGGGCGTTCTTCACGCAGACCCAGGCGATCCTGCACGACGCCGGGTGCCCGGTCGCGCTCGTGCTGGGCGGGCAGGGCGATCCGCTCAAGCAGTCGGCACGAATCATCCCCAACCTGCGGACGCTGGCCGCGACCGTACCGCTGATGCCCATCTGCACCGACTTCAACGGCTTGGACCTGATCGCCCACGGGGCCTTCGCCACGGCGATCGGCACCGGTGGCAGCATCCGTCACACCGTTCCACCACCGCGCAAGCCCATGTCGTTCACCGGGCGTGACAAGTCGCCCAGCGTCCTGATCCCCGAGCTGTTGTGCTGGTGGAAGGGCTCAAAGATCAACCTGCTGTGCGGTGCGGCACCCAGCCGCGCGCCCAGATGCCCGTGCGGCACCTGCGGCAACCAGGCGTTGACCCGGTTTCTCTACAAGGAGGACCAGCCCGACGCGATCGCGCACGCAGTCGCGGTCTGGTCCAGCATCGCCGAAGGCCTGCTCAGCCAACCCACGGTGCGGGAGCGCGCCGAGTACTGGCGCAACATCTGCGGCGGCGCGCTGCGCGAACACGAAATGCTCGCCAAGCGCCTGCGCCGTCCCGATGCGTTCGACGCCCAGGAGCCGCTCAAGCGGTGGGCGAAGCTGCCGGCTTGGCCCACCAGCTAACCAGCGGCGAGCTGAGCTGCTGCCATCCGCGGTCCGCCGTGGTCAACGGCTCCGGACGGTGCCCCGGAACACCTGCTCAGTGAACCACCACCAGGCGGCCGTCGGCTGCCAGTCGGTGAACTCCTCCGGCTCGAGCACCATCGTCAGCGTCTCGCCGTGGCGTACCGCGACCCCGATGCCGTAGAACGAGGCCTCTGCCAGGGCGACCTGTTCGTCGCCGGGCAGCTCCGAGACCACCATGAACCTGCGGCAGTACATCGCGAAGCGGGAAGCGGCCCGCAGCCCGTGCGCCCAGTCCGTGGCCTGCACCATCGCGACCAGTGGCATGACCGGCGGAGCGATGCGGCGGGTGACCGTCGAGGACGTCCAGGTCACCGCCCCGTTCGGCACGCGCCGGAGCCGCCGCAGCGCGGCAGGTGTCAGCGACGGCAACGGAACCGGCTGATCGAGCGGCAAATACATCAGCGTGTCGAGAAGATCAAGATCGAGAAGCGGTGGGAGGCCGAGTTCCCGCCGCTTGTCCTGTTGTTCACGATCGGGGTGATACGCCACCCATCCCCGTGTCCCGAACAGTCTCACCGGGGCGACGCTGATCTGGTCCGAGTCGGCCTGGGGCATGGTGGCGGCGAAGCGTTCCAGCGTCGCTGCGACGCCCATGAGCCTGCCCCCTTGCCAGTGCCGATCCCCGAGATGCCCAGCTCAAGATCTTGCACGAGTTGGGCCAGCCATGTCCATGCGCTCACGTGGGTAAACGCGTAGAACACCCGCCGGTTGTGGCCGGTCTGCGCCAGCCTCCGCACGTAGCCGGCGGTCATCAGGGCTCGCAGCTGCGGGTGGAAAGCGCTCGTTGGCACGCCTCGGGACGCAGCTAGATCCCTCAGGCATACCCCGCTACTGCCGACGGCAACCAGCGCAAGCAGCAACTCGAGCCGGTACCTGTTGCCGACCACCGCGCGATGAAACGCGGTGACCTGGACGCCCCTGTCGGATCGATCGTGGCGGTGGTCAGTGGCGTGGCAGTACGTCGCTAGCAAGCTCGCTTGCCCGGTATGGACACCGAACGCACTAACGCGTGCAGTGTGTGCGTGCAGTTCTAGCGTGAATACACGGAGGAACAGTTTCTGTGCACTTAACGTCCATGCTATGCCCGCGAACAAACGCGACATCAAACTCATGGGATCGGCCGAGATCGGCCGCCGTCTCGGTGGCCTTTCGCGCACCCGCATCTATCAGTTGACGCAGCGCCGCAACTTCCCGGAACCGGTCGCTGAGCTGGAGATGGGCAACGTCTGGCTGGCCGAGGACGTCGAGGCGTGGATCGCCGAACATCGGCCCGACATCGCCGAAACAGCAGAGGGCGAATAGCAAGAAAACCTGCCCCGTGAGAATCCGGACTTAATTGACAACCATCCGACTTCCATGGGCGTTGGTAAGGCTGTGACTCCCGATAAGACGTTCGCTACTGTCGATGGCATGCCGCTGGCGAAGAAACCCCATGAGATGAGCTATATCGACGCGGGCGGGGAGCTGCGCCGCTACACAGGCGCCTTCCTGATCATGTGCGGCATCGCTCCACTGCTGATGTTCTCGCTGCTGGCGAGCAAGCCGGGCGGCCCCGACTATCCCATCTTGCCGAGCATCATCGCCGGTCCGTTCATCATCATCGGCGTCGTGGTAACCGCGCTCGGCATCTTCACGAAGGAACCGAAGCGTTCCGCTAAACGCGTCGGCATCGGAGCGGGATTGATCATTCTAGGCATCATTCTGATCTTCGGGATCCGTGCCGCACTCGTCTAGCCACTGCTGAAGTAGCCAGAGAGGTGACAACGTGACCTTGAAGGTCGAACCAGAAGCCATCCGCCACTACGGCTACATGCTGAGCCGGGCACGGGACGACGCGCGCGAGTGCAAAAACTACTTCTCGACACACCTCCCCGAGGTAGAGCCCGGCATCGAGGGCGGGTTCTTCAACCCCATCGGATACGCGCACAACGGAGTCCGCCAAGAACTCGGCAAACTGCTCGACCACCTGGTCGACATCCTGGACGTCTCGCACCAAGCCCTGTTCGCGGCCGCCACACACTACGAAGGCACCGACGCGGACTCCGCCAAGCGGCTGGACCAGACCTATGCCGCCGTGCAGCGCCCCATCGCCGGAGTCAGCTGAGCATGGGATTCACCGACCCACGGGACCCCACCGTTCACCTGATCGAGCCCAGCGCCCGCACCGAACAAGTTCTCGACCAGCCGTTCTCGCATCCTGGCTCGGTGTTCGACTGGTTCAGCCCCACCCACATCATCAACGCCTTCATCAAAGAAGCCGCCGGCTACGACGTGGTCGGCGAGGCATCCAAGGTCTTCGGCGGTGACTGGGAGGCGATCTGGAAGGCCGCCGGCGCCATCGCCAACCTCGGCGACGCCCTGCAAGACATCGGGATCAACACCACCAGCGGAAATCTCGACCTCGACAACCAGTGGGACGGCAACGCATCGGAAGCCGCGTACGTCTACTTCACGCAACTCGGTGCCACTCTCAGCGAGCAGAGACAGAGCCTGACCGACCTAGCCGAGTCCTATCAGAAGGCAGCCGAGGGCACATTCCGGATCGCCGAGTCCTTCTCCGGCATCCTGAAAGACATGGGCGACGCCGCCATCATGGGCGTGATCGGCGCTTCGGCCGGGACCGCCGCCATCGAGACCGGGGTCGGCGCCGTGGCGGGCTACGCGTTCGCGGCCTACCAAGCACGCAAGATCTACATGCTCGGTGCCCGCCTCAAAATGATCATCAGCACCGGGTACAACGACATCATGATGCTCGCCGGCGTGATTCAGTCCTGGTCCGCCGACACTGGCGCCCTCTCCCGGTATCCGCTTCCTAACGCCGCCTACCAGCACCCGTCATCGGCAGCGTAAGGCAGGCCCGGTGAACGAGAGCACCGAGAACGAGGTCACCCACCGGTTCCTCCAGCACCTCGCCGACCATAGCGACAACGAGCTGCTCCGGGAGATGTTCGACCAGGTCTTCCGAGGCGACATCACGCTGGCTGATGGCATGTCCTTCCCCGCATACTCCGAGGCTCTGACCCAAAATCTTGCCGACTTCACGCAGTGGTACGACAGCCTCAGCGACGACGAACGCCAACGGGAAGCCGACGACTGCGCGGCTGATCTCGAGAGGGCCGACAAGCACCTCAACGCGGACCACGACCTCTGAGGACAATTGCCTTCACTCTGCTGGATGACTGTGCCTGACGACGCTTGTGCAACACCTGTTGTGATCGCTACTGTCAATAAAAGTAGCCGCTGAGCTGCGAAAACCATCTCAAGATGGTTTGGTGCGACAGTCAGACCCCCAGAGAACATCCGATGACCCGGTTGCGGATCAGGAAGCGATGTCGGAGGGGTTCAGCGCCGATCGGCCATTCGCTGATCAGCAGACCGCGGTCGATGACCTGCTCGAACAGGGCGGAGTTGCCGCCCGGGTAAGGCCGGTCGACCCCGCAGGCGAGAACCGAGATGGTGCGGCCGTCGGCAGCCAAGGCTCCGCGATGGGCTGCGGCGTCGATACCGAAGGCGCCTCCGGACAGTACGGTCCAGTCCCTGCTGGCCAACGAATACGCCATCTCGGTCGCCACGTGCGTGCCGTAGCTGGTGGCTGCCCGTGCGCCGACGATTGCCACCGAGCGTTCCAGGGTGGGGCCGAGTGGCAACGGGCCACGCGCCCAGAAGCACAGCGGAGGCCGGGTGTCCTGGTTGATGCGGCCGCCGGTGTCCAGTTCCAGGTTCGCGAGGTCGTCGACCCGGATGGGCCACTCCTCGTCCGAGGGCACGATCAGGCGGGCCCCGAGACGTTCTGCACGGCGCAGTGAGATCTCGGCTACCCGACGCGGGTCGCCGATCGAGGTGCGGGCTTTGACAGCGGCGCGCAGGCGGCCGTCCGGGATGTCGCCGTTGAGCAGGCACTCCAGGGTCGTGGCCGCACCCGCCTGCTGAACGAGCGCCCACACCGTGCGGTTCCCAGGCTCAGCCAGCCATGTCAACGCGACACGGGCAGCCCGATCCGCCATGTCACCGAGTTGATCGGTGCCGCTCATTCGAGCCACCAGACATACGCCTGATCAACGGATCCAGCAGCTGTCCGGCCGGTGAAAGCACTCATTGGACACTCCAATCGAGGGACGAGGGACGAGGGACGAGGGAGGAGGGACGAGGGAGGAGGGACGAGGGAGGAGGGACGAGGGAGGAGGGACGAGGGAGGAGGGACGAGGGAGGAGGGACGAGGGAGGAGGGACGAGG
>NZ_JBEZZB010000019.1:0-11824 GCF_040638955.1 Actinoplanes sp. NPDC024001 | reverse complement strand
GGAGGAGGGACCAGGGAGGAGGGAGGAAGGGACGAAGGACCAAGGGGCCAGGGAAGAGAGAGGGAGGAAGAGCGCATAGAAGGAGGGATGACCGCGAGGGCGAGGAAGGCAGGAGCGAAAGAAGCGGGAGGGAGGAACGACGCCGAGGAGGCGGACAAGGGCAGCAGCATCGGCGGAGGAGAAGCCGGAGAGAAGCCGGAGAGAAGCCGGACGACCGAGCCGGCGCAGGAAAGAACGCCGTCAAGCGGTGCGCTCGAGCAACTCGCCCATGCGCAGCTGATAGGCCTCACCCACATCGCCCGCGTTGGGGCGATCCCTGCCGTCCAGGTCGCAGATCGTCCAGGCCAAGCGAAGGATCCGGTCAAAGCCGCGAGCGGACAGCGTCCCCCGGTCCAAGGCCTGATGCAGGATCCTCGTGTCCCGAACCGGCAGCCGCCAGGGTGGTCTTCGCAGATGCGGGCCGGGCACCTCGGCATTGACCCGCCACCCGCCGGCCGACCAGCGGGCTGCCGCAGCCGAGCGGGCGCGAGCCACCCGGGCCGCGACCGCGGCGGACGGCTCGGCGGGCTCGGAGGCGCCCATCAACTGCACCGCCGTCAACGGCAGCACGGTGATCTTGATGTCGACCCGGTCGAGCAGTGGCCCGGACAGCCGGCCCAGGTAGCGGCGCCGGACCGCGGGGCTGCACCCGCACGCGTGGTCACCGGCAGGGGAGGCGCACGGGCAGGGATTGGCCGCGACCACCAGCTGGGCACGTGCCGGATATTCGGTGGTGCCCCGGGCCCGCGACAGCACCACCCGCCCGCTCTCCAGCGGCTGGCGCAGCGCCTGCAGGGTCGCCCGCGCCATCTCCGGCACCTCGTCCAGGAAGAGCACACCGCGGTGGGCCAGCGACAGCGCACCCGGCCGGCCCAGGCCGGTGCCGCCGCCCACCAGGGCGGCGAGGCTGGCGCTGTGGTGCGGCGCCTGGAACGGCGGCCGGCGGACCAGCCGGCCGTCGGGCGGGAGCAGCCCGGCGATCGACTGCAGCGCCGTGACCTCCAGGGCGGCTTCGTCGTCGAGTTCGGGCAGGATCGACGGGAGGCGCTCGGCCAGCATCGTCTTGCCGGCTCCGGGCGGGCCGAACAGGGCCAGGTGATGCCCGCCGGCCGCGGCGATCTCCAGTGCGTATCGCGCGATCAGCTGGCCGGCCACGTCGGCCAGGTCGGGCCCTGCGGGCGGTGGCGCCGGGGGCGCCGGGGGTGGATCCAGGAGTGGGCCGGTGCCGCGGACGTATTCGACGAGACGCTGCAGCGAGTCGACGGCGCGCACGGTCACGCCGGGCACCACGGTCGCTTCCCGGGCGTTGTCGAGTGGCACGACGACTCGGGTGATGCCGGCCCGGGCCGCCGCGGCGACCATCGGCAGGACTCCGCGGACCGGGCGGACCGCGCCGTCGAGCCCCAGCTCGCCGAGGAGCACCACCCCGTCCAGCGGCGCGGACGGCAGCTCGCCGGCGCCCGCGAGCAGCGCGGCCGCGATGGCGAGGTCGAAGCCGCTGCCGTGCTTGGGCAGGGCGGCGGGCAGCAGGTTCACCGTGATCCGCCGGTTCGGCCACTCCCGGCCGGAGTTGACCACTGCGGCGCGGACCCGGTCGCGGGCCTCGTTGAGGGCGGTGTCGGGCAGGCCGGTGAGCACCACCGCCGGCAGCCCGGTGGAGAGGTCGGCCTCCACCTCGACCAGGTGACCGGCGACGCCGACCAGGCCGACGCAGAGCACGCGGGCGTAGCTCATCAGAACGCCGACCGGATGTGCACGAGCCGGGTCGCGCCCCGGGCCTGGGGGAGCACCTCCACCACGTCGAAACGGACCTGCCGCGGTCGTACCCCCGATTGGGCCAGCCAGCGTGCGGCCAGCAGCCGCAGCTTGCGGATCTTGCGAAGGTCGACCGCGGCGGCCGGCGAACCGAAGGTCGCCGTGCGCCGCGTCTTGACCTCGCAGAAGACCAGGTCGTCGCCGTCGCGCAGGATCAGGTCCACCTCGCCGTCGCTGCACCGCCAGTTGCGGTCCAGCAGCACCAGGCCGCTCGCCTGCAGGTGCTGGGCGGCCAGCCGTTCGCCGTACGCACCGACCGCCCGTCGCTGAGTCGTCATGAGGCGGCACCGTGCCACGATTCCGGTGACCCTGCGCAGCGCCCTGTGGACAGCCCGTCGCTGTGGATTGCCGTTTCTTCCTCGATCGGTGTGATAAGAGCTCAGGCGGTGTATCGCGCCCCGCAGGTCACCTACCGTGCGATTCCGTGGAGCATCGATACGCCGACGATTCCGAGCCCCGTGGGTACACCGGCCGCCGTTACGCCACAGACCCGGACAGCTCCGAGTATCGGGTGCCGGAACAGCGTGACCCCGCGCCGCCCGAGCCGGAGGTGCGCATCCCGGTGCGCGGCCCGGAGTACCCGACGGTCCGGCCACCAGCCGTGGAGACCGAGAGCAAAGGCGTGTACCGCACCCGCCGCTCGCTCTCCTCGATCATCCTGGCCGCTGCCGTGGCGCTCCTGCTCGTGCCGGTCCTGCGCCTGCTCGCGACAGTGACCTTCGCCGCAGACGCGACGCCCCGCGGCATCGTCCCCGCCGTTCTGCTCACCCTCGGCCTGGCGCTGACCGGTTTCGGCCTCTTCGCCGCCTCCGGCGGGACGATCAGCCGGGATTCGTGGCTGCGGGCGCCGGTGGCGTACCTCCCGGCCGGTCTTGTCCTGCTGCTGGCGGCCGGCCTGGCCGTGGCCTGAGCTCTGCGCTGCCCGCCGGCCGGACCGCCAGGGTGGTTGGCGTATGCTTGTCGACGGCGACCGCCCAGGCGGTCGACCTCGCGCGCCCTCTGACCGGTGCACTGCTGGTTCATCCAGTTTCCGGTCGGCGGCGGCCTTCCCTGGTCCCGATCTCTTCGGGTCCGACTGTGGCCGCCGACCGGGCGCCAGGACGCTCACCGCCGGTGAGCGTGACAACCAGGGAAGACCAGGGAGTAACCCACCATGGCCGTCGTGACCATGCGCCAGCTGCTGGAAAGCGGTGTCCACTTCGGGCACCAGACCCGGCGCTGGAACCCCAAGATGAAGCGCTTCATCTTCACCGAGCGCAACGGCATCTACATCATCGACCTGCGCCAGACCCTCGACTACATCGAGAAGGCGTACAGCTTCGTGCGGGACACCGTCGCCGAGGGTGGCCACATCCTCTTCGTCGGCACCAAGAAGCAGGCGCAGGAGGCCATCGCCGAGCAGGCGACCCGGGTCGGCCAGCCGTACGTGAACCACCGCTGGCTCGGCGGCATGCTGACCAACTTCCAGACGGTGTACAAGCGTCTGCAGCGGATGAAGGAGCTCGAGGCTCTGGGTGACCTGAGCGGCACCGCCGCCGGTTACACCAAGAAGGAGACCCTGCAGCTCTCCCGCGAGAAGGAGAAGCTCACCAAGACCCTCGGTGGTCTGCGTGACATGACCAAGGTCCCGTCGGCGATCTGGGTCGTGGACACCAAGAAGGAGCACATCGCGGTCGACGAGGCCCGGAAGCTCAACATCCCGGTCATCGCGGTGCTGGACACCAACTGCGACCCGGACGAGGTCGACTTCCCGATCCCGGGCAACGACGACGCGATCCGTTCCGCCGAGCTGCTGACCAAGGTCGTCGCCAGCGCCGTCGCCGAGGGCCTGATCGCCCGTTCCGGCCGTGGCCGCGGCAACGCCGACGAGAAGCCCGAGGCCGGCACCGTCGCCGCCGGTGAGCCGCTGCCCGAGTGGGAGCGGGACCTCTACGAGGGTGCCGAGAAGAAGGCCGAGGAGCCCGCCGCCGCGGCTGCTGCTCCCGCGGCCGCTGCTCCCGCCGCCGTCCCCGCCGAGTAAGTCAACCGACGTGATTCCGGCCGCCGCGATCACAAGCGGCGGCCGATTCCCGACTGACATCGAGAGAAGAGTCATGGCTAACTTCACCGCCGCGGACGTCAAGAAGCTCCGCGACCTCACCGGTGCCGGCATGATGGACTGCAAGAAGGCGCTCGACGAGGCTGACGGCGACTTCGACAAGGCCGTCGAGTTCCTGCGTATCAAGGGCGCCAAGGACGTCGGCAAGCGCGCCGGCCGCACCGCCGCCAACGGCATCGTGGCCCACTCCGGCAACGCGCTGCTCGAGCTCAACTGCGAGACCGACTTCGTCGCCAAGACCCCCGACTTCGTCGCGCTGGGCCAGCAGCTGGTCGAGCTGGGCGAGAAGAACAAGGTCGCCGACGCCGCCGCGCTGCTCGCCGCCACCCTGGAGGACGGCAAGACCGTCGCCGACACCGTCCAGGACTACGCCGCGAAGATCGGCGAGAAGATCGTGGTGAACCGCTTCGCGATCGTCGAGGGCACCGTCGCGGTCTACCTGCACCGCAAGGCGCAGGACCTGCCGCCGCAGGTCGGCGTGCTGGTGTCGTACACCGGCAAGACCGACGAGGCCGGTGACGCGGACGCCCGTGGCGTCGGCATGCAGATCGCCGCGATGCGTCCCAAGTTCCTCACCCGCGACGAGGTTCCGGCCGACGTGGTCGAGACCGAGCGCCGCGTCGCCGAGCAGACCGCTCGCGAGGAGGGCAAGCCGGAGCAGGCGCTGCCCAAGATCATCGAGGGCCGGGTGAACTCCTTCTTCAAGGACTTCGTCCTGCTCGAGCAGGCTTCGGTCGTCGACAACAAGAAGACGGTCAAGCAGATCCTCGACGAGGCCGGCATCCAGGTGACCCGGTTCGTCCGGTACGAGGTCGGCCAGGAGTAAGGCACTCCGCACTCATTGGCACGGGAGGTCGGGTACGCGATTGAGCGTCCGGCCTCCCGGTCGCATAAGGTCTGCTGTTGAAAGGGAAGGGAAGGCGGGTCTCATGACGATGGTGACCGAGCAGTCCGCCACGGTTGACGATCAGAACCCGCCGACCTCGCGGCCGCGGCGGGTCGTTCTCAAACTCTCCGGCGAGGTTTTCGGCGGCGGCGCGGTCGGTGTCGACCCTGACGTCGTCCAGGCGCTGGCACGCCAGATCGCGACCGTGAACCGGCGCGGCATCCAGGTCGCCGTGGTGGTCGGCGGCGGCAACTTCTTCCGCGGCGCCGAGCTGCAGAAGCGCGGCATGGACCGCAACCGGGCCGACTACATGGGCATGCTGGGCACGGTGATGAACTGCCTGGCGCTCCAGGACTTCCTGGAGAAGGAGGGCATCGAGACCCGCGTCCAGACCGCCATCACCATGGCGCAGGTCGCGGAGCCCTACATCCCGCTGCGGGCGATCCGGCACCTGGAGAAGGGCCGCGTCGTGATCTTCGGTGCCGGCGCCGGCATGCCGTACTTCTCCACCGACACCGTGACCGCCCAGCGCGCGCTGGAGATCCACGCCGACATGGTGCTGATGAGCAAGAACGGCGTCGACGGGGTCTACACCGCCGACCCGCGCGTCGACCCGGAGGCGCGCAAGCTGGAGAACATCACCTTCCAGGAGATCCTCCAGCGTGGGCTGCGGGTGGCCGACCAGGCCGCGTTCAGCCTCTGCGAGGAGAACAAGCTGCCGATGCTGGTCTTCGGTGCGGACGGTGACGACACCATCGTGCGCGCTTGCGCCGGCGAGAAGATCGGCACCCTCATCACCGCCTGAGCGGCCGGACGTCCCCACATCCCGCACCACCGAAGACAGCAAGGAGGCGAGAAGAGCCGGTGATCGAGGAAGCCCTCTTCGAGGCCGAAGAGAAGATGGACAGCGCGGTCGAGCACGCCAAGGAGGAGTTCGCCGCCATCCGTACCGGCCGGGCCACTCCGGCGATGTTCTCGAAGATTCTGGTCGACTACTACGGCGCGCCCACGCCGGTGACGCAGATGGCCTCGGTCGGCATCCCGGAGCCGCGCATGGTGCTCGTCAAGCCGTACGACGCGTCACAGCTCGGCCCGATCGAGCGGGCGATCCGTGACTCCGACCTGGGTGTCAACCCCAACAACGAGGGCACCCAGCTGCGCATCCACCTCCCCCAGATGACGGAGGAGCGGCGGCGCGAAATGATTAAGGTGGCACGCCACAAGGCCGAGGAAAGCCGCGTTGCCATTCGTAATGTCCGCCGTAAGGCCAAAGACCAGCTGGACAAGCTGGTCAAGGACGGCGAGGCGGGCGAGGATGAGGGCCGTCGTGCGGAGAAGGAGCTCGACGACCTGACTCACCGCTACGTGGCGGTCGTCGACGAGCTCCTCAAACACAAGGAAGCTGAGTTGCTCGAAGTCTGATGTCCTACCTCGATCCGCGTGCCGGGCAGGCCTCCGGCGACGACACGAGCGTGCCGGCGCCGTACGTCTACGACTCCACCGGCGTCGAACCGGCGGCCTCGGCGTACCCCAGCCAGGCCTGGCACGCGGACGAGCCCGCGCCGAAGGGCGCGAAGGGCAGGCGCCGCGCCGGCCGGGAGAGCAAGGCCCCGGGCAACGGCCGGGCCGGCCGTAACCTGCCGGCCGCGATCGGGGTGGGGCTGAGCCTCGGCCTGATGGTCCTGGCCTCGCTGTTGATCGAGCCGAGGGCGCTGCTGGTGGTCCTGGTCGCGGCCTCCGGGGTCGGGGTCAGGGAGATGACCCGCGCGCTGTCGGTCACCGGGAGCCGCCCGCCGCTCGTCCCGCTGGTCGCGGGCAGCGCGCTGATGGTCGGCCTGGCCTGGCGCTCCGGGCCGGACGCCCTCGCCATCGGCCTGGCCGTGACGGTCGGCGCCGCGATGCTGTGGCGGCTCGCCGACGGGATCGCCGCGGTGCGGCGCGATTTCACCCCGACCGTGCTGACCGCCGTCTACGGGCCGTTCCTGCTCGCCTTCGCCGCGATGCTGGTGCAGACGGAGAACGGCGAGGACTCGAGGGCGGGCGCCTGGCGGGTGATCTGCACGCTGGTCGCCGTTGTGCTTTCCGACACTGGCGGTTACGCGGCCGGCGTGTTCCTCGGCAAACGCCCGATGGCGCCCAAGATCAGCCCGAAGAAGTCCTGGGAGGGCTTCGCCGGTTCGGTGGCGGCCGCCGCGATCGGCAGTGCCGCGCTCCTCTACTTCCTGCTTGACGTGCCGGTTTACTGGGGTCTGCTGTTCGGCGCGGTGATCTCTGTGGTCGCGGTTCTGGGCGACCTGGCCGAGTCGATGCTCAAGCGGGATCTGCGGATCAAGGACATGAGCAACCTGCTGCCGGGCCACGGCGGCCTGATGGACCGGTTGGATTCCATCCTCTTCGCCGTACCCACCGCCTACCTGCTCTTCTCGATCATCACTCCGAGCTAGCAGGCGTGAGAAGCTGGATATGCCATGACGATTCTTCCGGTCATTCCCATCAGCCCCGATCAGCCCGACGCGGTGACCACCCGTCGCCGTCCCAGCATGCCGCCGCGCCACCTGGCCGACCTGGATCTGGCCGCCCGCCGAGCCGCGGTCACCGGTCTCGGTGAGCCGGCCTTCCGCGCCAAGCAACTCTCCACGCACTACTTCGGCCGTCTGGTGCGCGACGCCGCCGAGATGACCGACCTGCCGGCCGCCTCGCGCGACCGGCTCACCGCCGATCTGCTGCCCACGCTGCTGACCCCGATGCGGGAGCAGGCGTGCGACGACGGCGCGACGCGTAAGACGCTGTGGCGATTGCACGACGGAGCGCTCGTGGAGAGCGTCCTGATGGGTTACCCCGATCGGGTGACGGCCTGCGTGTCGAGTCAGGCCGGCTGCGGCATGGCCTGCCCGTTCTGCGCGACCGGCCAGCAGGGCCTGACCCGGAACCTGTCGGTGGCCGAGATCGTGGACCAGGTGGTCTACCTGGCCGGGGTGGCGGCCTCGGGCGCGGTCACCGGGTCGCCGCCGCGACTCTCCCGGGTGGTCTTCATGGGCATGGGCGAGCCGCTGGCCAACTACCCGCGGGTGATCGAGGCCGTCCGCCGCCTGACCTCGCCCGCACCGGAGGGCCTGGGGCTTTCACAACGGCACATCACGGTGTCCACGGTGGGTTTGGTGCCCGCAATGCGCCGGTTGATAGCCGAACAGCTCTCTGTGACTCTTGCGTTGTCACTGCATGCCCCCGATGATGATCTGCGCGATGAGCTTGTGCCCGTCAACCAGCGTTGGAAGGTGGCCGAGGTGCTCGATGCCGCGTTTGATTACGCGGCACAGACCGGCCGTCGGGTTTCCATCGAATACGCCCTGATCAGGGACGTAAACGATCAGCCCTGGCGCGCCGACCTGCTCGGCCGTCTTCTGAGCGGCAAGCTGGCCCATGTGAATCTCATCCCGCTCAACCCGACTCCGGGCAGCAAGTGGGATGCGAGCCCGAAACCGGTCGAGCGTGAGTTCGTCCGCCGGCTACGAGAGGCCGGCGTCTCGACGACTGTGCGGGACACACGGGGGCGGGAGATCGACGGCGCATGCGGCCAACTGGCCGCGGGAGAGCTGACGCACGCGAGCGCAGGGGGCGCCGTGGCCGACGCGGAGGTGGCACAGTGACTGGGCGCAGGTCCCAGCGAGCGGAGTGGGAGACGTTGTGACGAGTCAGGGACAGCGTTTCCGGCGGCGTGCGCTGCGGCGCGGCTACAAGGTCGACGAGGTCGACGCTTTCCTGGACCGGGTCGAAGCGACCCTGGCCGGGGAGCAGGTCGGCCCGCCGGTCGGCGCGCAGGAGGTGCATGACGTCGTCTTCCGGGTGCGCTTCGGTGGATACGACGAGTGGCAGGTCGACCTTCACCTCGACCGGGTCGAGCGGCAGCTCGCCGAGTTTGAGGAGCGGGGCGGCCGTCCGGCGCCCGATCCGTTGCGTGACTCGATGCGCAGTGGGCTCTCGGCCCAGCAGGCGCCGGCCGGCCCACCGCCGGCGATGGGTCCCCCGCCGGGGATGAACCCGCCGCCCGGGATGAACCAGGGCCAGGGCGGCTTCGGTCCGCCGCCCGGCATGGGCGGCCAGGCACCGAGCCGGATGGCGCCCCCCACCGAGCGCCTCCCCGCTCCGGTGCGCGACGACCGCATGATGCCGCCGCAGATGCCCCAGATGCCGCAGCGTCAGCAGCAGTTGCCCCCGCCGGACCCGTACGCGGGCCGTTACGACGAGCCCACCGGTTACGGCCAGCAGCCGCCCCCGCAGCAGCCGCCGCAGCGTCCGGGCCCGCCGCCCGGCTACGGTCAGGGCGGTGGCGGTTACGACCAGGGTGGCTATGACGAGCCCACCGGTTACGACGGCTTCGAGCCGGGCCGGCACGGCCGCACCGACATGACCGCCGAGATCCGGATGCCGGACCGCGATCCCCGCGGTGGCTACGGCGCGCCCCCGATGCCGAACGCGATGCCGGGTTCGCCGATGCCGGGCGCCCCGATGAGCGGCCCGCCCGGAGGCTACGGTCCGCCGCAGCCGCAGCTGGGCCCGCCGATGGGTGAGCCGGGCGGCGAGCTGTACCGGGTGGACCAGCTGCGGCGCACGTTCCAGCCGCGGCGGTTCGGCAGCGGTTACGACCCGATGCAGGTGGACCGTCTCTTCGAGGGCATCCTGCAGGCGATGACCGGCCGCGGCCCGATGCCGGTGAACGAGAACGACCTAGACATGCTCCAGTTCGGCCTGGTGCCGAACGGCTATTTCGAGGCCGAGGTCGACGCGGCGCTGCGCGAGGTGAAGGACATCCTGCTGCGCCGGCGCTGAGAAACAGCGAAGGGGGCCCGCCGAGCGGGCCCCCTTCGTCATGAAAACCTACTGGTCGTTCGGACGCAGCCCGGCGCGGCGCAGCACGACGTCGCCGATCACCGCACCGACCAGGAGCAGGGCGATGACGACGAGCCAGACCTTCTCCGTGTTGCCCTGCTGGTTGCCCCAGAAGAAGAGCAGCAGGATCGCGGCCGAGATGATCGCACCACGCTGCGCCCGCTTACGGTTGCCGGGTTTGAGCTGGTCCGGCGCGTAGACCTCGTCGTGGTGTTCTTCCGCAGCCACGGTGGCGTCCTCCTCGTCGATGTAGTACCGGGATCAGTGTGTCACGGGGTCGGCGGGCGGCACCCGGCAACCCGGTTGTACTTTCAAGAGCGGTCAGAATCCGAAAATGAGGAGCGATCTAGTGCGGATCACCGGCACCGGCCACGCGAGCATGCGGATCGACACCGCCGCCGGCAGCATTCTGTGCGATCCGTGGGTGAACCCGGCGTACTTCGCCTCGTGGTTCCCCTTCCCGGACAACTCGCAGCTCGACTGGGAGACCCTGGGCGACGTCGACTACCTGTACGTCTCGCACCTGCACCGGGACCACTTCGACGCGGAGCACCTGAAGCGGTTCATCAGCAAGAAGGCGACCGTTCTGCTGCCCGAGTACCCGACCAGCCAGCTCGAGGACGAGCTGCGGGAGCTGGGCTTCACCAGCTTCCTGCGGACGAAGTCCGACGAGGTGCACGAGCTGGACGGCGGCCTCAAGGTCATGATCCAGGCGCTGATCAGCCCGACCGACGGCCCGATCGGCGACTCGTCGCTCTGGGTGGAGTACGACGGCATCCGCGTCCTGAACCAGAACGACGCCCGCCCGGCCGACCTGACCCGTTTCAACGAGCTGGGTCACGTCCACGCGCACATGCTGCAGTTCTCCGGCGCGATCTGGTACCCGATGGTCTACGAGCTGCCGGAGAACGCGAAGACCGCGTTCGGCAAGCAGAAGCGGGAGCGCCAGTTCGACCGCACCTGGCGTTACATCGACGACCTGAAGGCCGACCACGTCTTCCCGATCGCCGGCCCGCCGTGCTTCCTCGACGACGAGTTGTGGCAGTTCAACGACATCCACGGCGACGAGGGCAACATCTTCCCCGACCAGTCGGTCTTCCTCACCGAATATGCCAAGGTCGGTGGGAACAACGGAATCGTTCTGCTTCCGGGCAGCGTGACTGAACTGTCCGACGGTGGAGCAACGGCCACGACGACGCACCCCACCGACCTCGACGAGTTCTTCAAGAACAAGAAGCAGCACCTCGAGGAGATGCGCGAGCGCAAGCGCCCGATCATCGAGGCCGAGAAGGCGTCCTGGCGGCACCCCGAGATCGACGTGCTCGGCGAGCTGAAGAAGCGGATCGAGCCGCTGCTCGAGGAGTCGATCTACCTGGCCAAGGGCGTCGGCGGCCCGGTCCGCTTCGACCTGGTCTCCTACGACGGCGACGAGATCGAGTCGATCGTGGTGGACTTCCCCGGCAAGCAGGTCCGTCCCTACGCCGACGAGAAGGTCCGCTACCGGTTCCGCACCCAGCGCGAGCTGATCGAGCACCTCATCTTCATCGACGAGGGTGACTGGGTGAACTCGCTCTTCCTCTCCTGCCGCTTCTCCGCGGCCCGGATCGGGCAGTACAACGAGTTCGTCTACGCCTTCTTCAAGTGCCTCTCCGAGGAGCGCCTGCAGTATGCGGAGGGCTGGTACGACGAGCACGAGAAGGCGGTCGACGCCGAGGACATCCAGTTCGGCGACTGGACGGTGCAGCGCCGCTGCCCGCACCTGAAGGCCGACCTGTCCCGCTTCGGCATCGTCGAGGGCAACGTGCTCACCTGCCAGCTGCATGGCTGGAAGTTCGACCTGCCCAGCGGCCGCTGCCTCACCGGCGTCGGCCACAAGATCCGGGCAAGCAAGACCGAGAGCTGAAAACCCATTTTTCGTACGAGCTACGGAAAGTCCCGTGGCTACCTGCGGCCTGGCAGTCATGCCGGGCCGCAGGGCCCGTTCCGGGCTGATGCGGTGGTCCAGACCGTGTTGATGCCGGGCGCGCAGCGCGCCCGGCCACAACAACGGACTATAGGCGGCGATGGGGGAGGATGCCCCGCCCCCCCGGGTGGGCCCC
>NZ_JBEZZB010000018.1:0-90354 GCF_040638955.1 Actinoplanes sp. NPDC024001 | reverse complement strand
CCGTGCGGGCCGCCCGGGAGGCCGGGGTGCCGCTGTCGGTGCGGGCCGGCGGCCACGACTGGGCCGGGCGGGCCCTGCGCGAGGGTGGCCTGGTGATCGACCTGACCGGCATGCGCGCGGTCACCGTCGACCCGGCCGGGTGCACGGCCACCGTTCAGGGTGGTGCGCTCACCACCGACCTGGTGGCGGCTGCCGCGCCGTACGGGCTGGTCACCGCCACCGGCGTGGTCGGCGGGGTCGGCCTGACCGGCTTGACGACCGCGGGCGGATACGGCGCGCTGATCGGCCGTTTCGGGCTGGCCGCGGACAACCTGCTCGGCGCCGAGGTGGTGCTGGCCGACGGCGCCGTGGTGCACGCCGGCCCGGACGGCGACGCCGACCTGTGGTGGGCGCTGCGCGGCGGCGGAGCCAACTTCGGCGTGGTGACCACCCTGCGGTACCGGCTGCACCGGCTGCCGCAGGTCCTCGCGGGCATCCTGATGTTCCCGCCCGCGCAGGGCCCCGCCGTGCTCGCCGGTTACGCCGAGATCGTGGCCGATGCCCCGGACGAGCTGACCGTCATGACCGGCTTCCTGCCCGGCCCGGACGGCCCGCTGGCCTTCCTCTGCCCCTTCTGGTCCGGCGACGACCTGACCCCCGGCCTGCCCGCGGTCGAGCGGATGCGCGCCCTCGGCTCGCCGGTCGTCGACCAGGTCGGCCCCATGCCGTACGCCGGGGCGCTGCGCATGTTCGACGCCAGCATCGTCGAGGGCAACCACTACCTGCTCCGGAGCCGCTGGCTGGCGGACCTGTCAGCGCCCGCGCCGCGGATCCTCACCGACGCCGCGAACCACGTGTCGTCCCCCTTCTCGGCGCTTGTCGTGAACCGGTTCCACGGCGCGGCCACCCGGGTGGCGCCGGACGCGACAGCGTTCGCCCAGCGCGCGCCGCACCAGGCGATCGAGGTGATCGCCGCGTGGGCGCCGCCCGAGCCGCCCGACCGCCACCGGGCCTGGGCCGACGACGTGGTGGCGGCCCTGGACCCGATCTCCCTGCCCGGCGGATATCCCAACCTGCTCGGCCCCGACGACGACAAGCGCGCCCGCGACTCGTTCGGCGCCAACCTCGGCCGTCTGCTGACCGTGAAGGGCCGCTACGACCCGGACAACGTCTTCTCGGCGATCCCCGCCCTGCTCGACTGACGCGAACGCCGCCGGCTCAGAAGAGGTCGAAGCGGAAGACCTCGAAACCCGCCGCGTACTTCACGCCCAGGCGGCTGCCGGTCTGCCGGGCGGCGCCCTCGAGGAACTCCTCCGCGTCGAAGCTGCCGCCGAGCCCGCGCAGGTAGGCGGCGTGCGCCTGCAGCGACCGGACGCCGAGGTCGAACGTGTCCGTGGTGTCGACGGCGTGCTTCGCCCGCGGTGACGACGAGGCCCACACCTGCCGGACCCCGCCCCACTTCTCCAGCCCGCCGTCGATCTGGTCGCGGAACACCCAGCGGTTGGCGGCGTCACGCACGGCGTCGAGCACGGCCCGGCCGGTCACGATGTGGTCCGCCATGTTCAGCGCGTCGCCGGCCTCGTCCCAGCTGTCCCGGAAGTTGGTGGTGATCACGATCTCCGGCTGGTAGCGCCGGATCAGCCGGCTCAGCTCGCGGCGCAGCGGCAGACCGTACTCCAGGACGCCGTCGGGCAGCCCGAGGAACTCGACCTGCGACACCCCGACGATCGCGGCGGAGTCGCGCTGCTCCTGCTCGCGCAGCGGGCCGGCCTCGGCCGGGTCCATCGCGTCGATGCCGGCCTCGCCGCTGGTGAGCAGGACGTAGACGACCTCCTTACCCTGCCGGGTCCAGCGGGCGACCGCCGCGGCGGCGCCGAACTCCAGGTCGTCGGGGTGGGCCACGATCGCGAGGGCGCGCTGCCAGTCCTCGTCGACGGGCTGGAGCGGGCTCGGCGCTGCGGGAGTCTCAGTCATCCGTCCATCATGCGCGTCTGCATAAAGGGCGGATAAGGAGGTCACGAACGGCCGGGATACGGCCCGGCGCCTTTGATGGGGCCATGAGCCACAGCACATCCCTGTCCGCACCGCCGCGACGTACGCGCGGTGTCGTACTGATCGGTTCGGTGGTCCTGGCCGTGGCGTGCCTGGCGGTCGCCGCGCGGCGACCGCTGTTGATGGCCGCGCCGCGGTGTCTGGGCGGGCACTGGCACGGCTGCTACGACACGGAGAACGGCGTGCTGCTGATGACGCTGGCAGGGCTGCCGGTGGCCGCCCTGCTGGTGTGGGTGCTGGCGAGCTTCCCGCGCGCCGCGGCGTGGCGGAGGTCGCTGGCCGAGGTGGGCATGGTCTACGGGACCGTGCCGTTCGTCTGGCTCACCATGATGCCGGGGCCGGGCGCCGGCGTCGTCCCCGGCCGGGTGAGCCTGGTTCCACTGCGTGACCTGGCCACGATGGGACCGATCGGGATCACCGGCAACCTGTTGATCTTCGCGGCGGTGGGGTTCTTCGCGCCGATGCGGTTCGCGGCGCTGGCGTCCGTGCCGCGGATCCTGGCGCTCGGCGTGGGCTGCTCGGTCCTGGTCGAGACCGCGCAGTACGTGCTGCGGCTGGACCGGGTCTCCTCGGTCGACGACGTGCTGCTCAACGCGGCCGGCGCGGTGCTGGCCGGGCTGGTGTCACGGCGCTGGTGGCGGCACTTGACCCGATGATCGAGGATGGGAGGGGTGCAAGGGATCGCGAGGCGGATCGCCGCCATGGTGGCCACCCTGCTGGCCGTGCCCGCCCTCGGCGCCTGCGGCACCTCCGCCGAGGCACGGCGCACCGAGGTCGCCGCGGTCGCGCGGACGGCTCCGGCCGTACGAAATCTGCCGTCCGCCTTCCCGTTCCCACCCGGCAGCCGCGTCGCCGACCTGGCCGACCGCCGGGCCGGCGCGTCGTTCACCCTCGCCGCGCCGGACCCGCAGGCCGTGCTGTCGTTCTACCGCCACCACCTGCCGCTCAGCGCGTTCACCATCGTCGCCGACCGCTCCGAGCCGGACGCGTCGAGCCTGGCCTTCCGCAACGAGGAGGGCTGGGCCGGCTCGATCTTCGCCACCGCGCACCGGGTGACCGTCGCCGTCAGGCGGGCCTGACGGCATAGACGGTGCCGCCGGTGACCGCCCGCAGTTTGTCCGGGTTGGCCACGTTGTGGATGGCGGCGACCCGGCCGTCGGCGTCGAAGTCGAAGGTGACGGTGGCGATCACCCGGTCCGGCGCCCGGAACACGATGCCCGGGCCGCCGTTGATCTCGGCGAGTTCGGCCCGCATGTCGGCCGGCTCGACACCCTGGTAGGTGACCGTGCCGACGGCCGCGAACCAGGACGCCACCGTGCTCGCGCCGAAGATCGGGCGCAGCGCCTGGCGGACCTTGCCGCCGCCGTCGGTCCAGAGCGTGACGTCCGGCGACAGCAGCTGCATCAGCGCGTTGACGTCGCCGCCGGTCGCGGCGGCGAAGAACCGCTCGGTGACCTCCCGCTGCCGGGCCCGGTCGGCGGCGAACCGGGGCCGCCGGGCCCGCACGTGCTCCCGGGCCCGGTGCGCGGCCTGCCGCACCGCCGTCTCGGAGCGGTCCACCGCCTCGCCGATCTCGGCGTGACTGAAGTCGAAGACCTCTTTCAGTACGAACACCGCACGCTCCAGCGGGCTGAGTGTCTCCAGCACCACCAGCATCGCCATCGACACGGACTCCGCGTCCGCAACGGTGTCGGCGGCGTCCCCGCCGGTCAGGATGGGCTCCGGCAGCCACGGGCCCACATAGGTCTCGCGCCGGTGCCGGGCGGACCGCAGCCGCTCCAGCGCCACGTTCGAGACGATCCGCGTCAGGTACGCCTTCGGGTCGGCCACTTGCGAGCGGTCCGCGGCGGACCATTTGATCCAGGCGTCCTGCACGGCGTCCTCGGCGTCGGCGGCGCTGCCGAGCAGGCGGTAGGCCACCGAGAACAGCAGCCGGCGGTGCTCGTCGAAGCTCATCGGGCGGCCCGCACCCGGGTGAACCGGCCCCCGCGGGGCCAGAACGCGCCCGAGGCGGGCATCTTCTTCATGCGGCCGTAGGTCGGCCAGGGCGAGGCGGTCACGGTCTCCTTGTAGCGGACCGCCGCCCGCCCGGCCAGGTAGATGCCACGGGGGCTGTCGTCCGGGCGGGTGAACTGCACGACCGCGTCGTTGCGGCCGAGGCTCACCGGGGTGTGGTAGTAACCGAACCGGAACGGCCGGGGCTGCCGGCCCCTGAGGACGCGGCCGATGGAGAGCGCCGCGTGCACCCCGGTCGGCATGCCGCCCTGGCAGGTGCCGTGCATCACGCCGTAATTCTGCCGGATCGCGGCCGCGTCGCCGATCGCGTACACCTCCGGGTGCGACACCGACCGCAGCGCGGCGTCGGTGACGATGCGCCCACGCTCGTCGACCTCCAGGCCGGCGGCGGCCGCCAGCGGCGACACCCGGGTGCCGCTGGTCCACAGGACGGCGTCGGCGGGCACGCTCTCCCCGCCGGCCAGCTCGACGGCGCCGGGCCGCACCTTCACCACCTCGGCCCCGGAGCGCACCTGGACGCCCAGCCGGCCGAGGGCGGACCGTACGTACGCGCCGGCCTTCGCGTTCATGCTCGCCCCCGGCTCGTCGCGGCCGAGCAGGACGACGCGCAGCGCCGGGTACCGCTCGGCGATCTCGGCCGCCGACTCGATCCCGGTCAGGCCGCTGCCGCAGACGACCACCGTGCCGCCGCCGAGCCCGGCCAGGCGCTCGGCCAGCAACTCGGCGTCCGGCGCGCTGCTCAGCGCGTACGCGTGGTCCTCGGCGCCGGGCACCGCCGAGATGTCGGCCGCGCTGCCCAGGCCGTAGATCAGCGTGTCGTAGGGCAACTCCCGGTCGTCGTCGATCCGGACGGTTCGCGCGGTCGCGTCGACCGCGGTCACCCAGCCCCGCACGAACCGGGCGCCGGTGCCCGCCAGCATGTCCGGGATGCTCAGCTCGGTGAGCGGCTGGTTGGTCGCGGTCAGGTGCAGCCGCATCCGCTCGGTGAACCGCTCCTGCGCGTCCACGACGGTCACCCGGACGTCCCGGCGCCGCCGCGTGCGGGCCGCGAGCTGGATCGCCGCGGCCATGCCCGCGTAGCCGGCGCCCAGAATCACCACGTTCATCGTCTCGTTCCTTCCGGTCGCTGCGTTGACGCCCACCAGATGGGCGCGACCGCCCGAGACGTGACATGGGCCCGATGTGACGCGCGCCACCGCGCTGCGGGAGCCGGTGGGAAAGGATCTCGCGATGCGCCTGGAGCAGCTGGAATACCTGGCGGCTGTGACCCGGCACGGGTCCCTGCGCCGCGCCGGTGAGCATCTGCACGTGTCTCAGTCGGCGATCAGCGAGGCCATCAGCAGCCTGGAGCGCGAGCTCGGCGTGCCGCTGCTGGAGCGGCACCGCTCCGGCGCGCGGGTCAGCCGGGAAGGGCGCGACCTGCTGCCGCTGATGACCGAGATCCTCGCCGGGGTGGCGCAGCTCCGGGCCGCCGCGCAGGACCACGCCCGGACGAACCGGACCATCCGCGTCGGTACGGTGAACGCCGGGACGTCGGCGCTGCTGGTGCCGACCGTGCGCGAGTTCGGCGCCGGGCACCCGAGCACCACCGTCGACGTGGCGACCATGCTGCAGTCGGAGATCCAGGAGAGCCTGCTGGCGGGCCGGCTCGACGTGGGCCTGGTCAACGTCTTCCCCGGCGACGACATCCCGGCGGCGCTGAGCCGTACGGTGCTGCTGCGCGGCGCGCCCGTGGTGTGCTGCCGGGCCGACGACCCGCTGGCCGGCCAGGCGCGGGTGAGCGTCGATGACCTGCGGGCCCGCCCGTTCGTGGCGATGCGCCCCGGTTTTCTGATGCACCGGCTCACCCAGCGGCTCTTCGGCGACGCCCGGCCGCCGGAGACGTTCTCGACCGACGGCGCCGAGATGGGCAAGAGCCTGGTCGCCGGGGGCACCGGCCCGACCATCCTGCCGGACTACAGCGTCCTCGGTGATCCCCTGGAACGGGCCGGGGTGATCACCGCCCGCCCGCTGGCCGAGTCCGTTCCGCCCGTGCTGATGATGCTGCTGCGCCGGCGTTTCGACCGGGTGCCGCCGGCCGTCGTGGACTTCGAGCAGACGATCCTGCGGCTGGCCGGCGAGCACCGGCAGAGCGCCTCGGGGTAGGTGACCGGTCCGGCCGATGGGGTGTTCGGCACGTCCGCCCACCCCGGCTCTTGCTTACTCCCCTAAATCTAGTAATTCTATAGGCGATAGCGTTAATGTTTCCCCAGGGAGGTAGCGGATGCCCGTGCCGGCACTCTCCGACGCCGAGGCTGTCGAGGTCGCCCGCGACCTCGGTCTCCGATTCGCCGCCGGCGCCGCCGAGCGGGACCGCCAGCGCCTCCTGCCGACCGCGGAGCTGGACCAGCTCTCCGGCTCGGGCCTGCTCGCCGTGACCGTCCCGCGCGAGTTCGGCGGGGCGCAGCTCGGCGCCGAGACGCTCGCCGAGGTGTTCCGCCTGCTCGCCGCCGGCGACCCGAACATCGCGCAGATCCCGCACAGCCACTTCGTCTACGTCAACGCCATGCGCACCCAGGGCAGCCCGGACCAGCAGGCGTTCTTCTTCGGCGAGGTGCTGGCCGGCAAGCGGTTCGGCAACGCCCAGTCCGAGATCAAGAGCCGGCACGTGCGCGACCACGCGACCACGTTGCGCCCGGCCGGCCCGGACGAGTGGATCCTCGACGGCGAGAAGGGCTACTGCACCGGCGCCCTGTTCGCGCACTGGATCCCGGTGCTCGCCCACCGGGGTGAGGGCGGTCCGCTGCACGTCGCCTGGGTGGAGCGCGACGCCGCCGGGGTGACCGTGATCGACGACTGGGACGGGCTCGGCCAGCGCACCACGGCCAGCGGCACGGTCCGGCTCGACGGCGTCCGGGTTCCGGCCGGGCGGCTCACGCCGTACCACCTGACGTTCGAGAAGCCGCA
Source organism: Actinoplanes sp. NPDC024001 (assembly GCF_040638955.1). Classification (NCBI taxonomy): domain Bacteria; kingdom Bacillati; phylum Actinomycetota; class Actinomycetes; order Micromonosporales; family Micromonosporaceae; genus Actinoplanes; species Actinoplanes sp. NPDC024001. The sequence continues at coordinate 83,361 of NZ_JBEZZB010000018.1, read as the reverse complement.
GATCTACGGCGCGTTCGCCCAGCTGCTGCACGCGGCCATCGACGCGGGCATCGCACGGGCCGCGCTGAGCGAGGCGGCCGGGTTCGTCACCACGAAGAGCCGGCCCTACCCGGACGCCGGCGTCGAGCGCGCCGCCGAGGACCCGCTGATCGTGCACACGTTCGGGCAGCTGGAGTTGCAGATCCGCGCGGCTGAGGCGCTGCTCGCCGAGGCCGGCCGCGCGGTCGACCGGGCCGGCGCCGATCTCAACGCGACCACCGCCGGTCAGGCCAGCCTGGCCGTCGCCGCCGCCCGCGCGATGACCACGGCCGCCTCGGTGGACGCCGGCAGCCGCCTGTTCGAGGTGGCCGGCACCCGCTCCGCGCTCGCCGCGCTCAACCTGGACCGGCACTGGCGCAACGCCCGCACCCACACCCTGCACGACCCGGCCGCCTGGAAGGTCCAGCACCTCGGCCGGTACGCCGTCGACGGCACCCTGCCGCCCAACCACGGACAGCTCTGAGAAGGAAGAACCCCATGTCCCTCAAGTTCCACTGGTTCCTTCCGACCAACGGCGGCGACGGCCGGCACGTCGTCGGCGGTGGCCACGGCCTGGCCCCCGGCGCCTCCGGCCGCCCGGCCGACGTCGCCTACCTGACCCAGGTGGCCCGCGCCGCCGAGGACAACGGCTTCGAGGCCGCGCTGACCCCGACCGGCGCGTGGTGCGAGGACGCCTGGCTCAGCACCGCGATGCTCAGCCAGACCTCGACCCGGCTGAAGTTCCTGGTCGCCTTCCGGCCGGGCGTGGTCGCGCCGTTCCTGGCCGCCCAGATGGCCGGCACCTTCCAGAACCTCAGCGAGGGCCGCCTGCTGCTCAACGTGGTGACCGGCGGGGAGAGCCACGAGCAGCGGATGTACAGCGACTACCTGGACAAGGACGGCCGCTACCAGCGCTGCGACGAGTTCCTGGAGATCGTGCGCCGGCTGTGGGCCGGCGAGACCGTCGACTTCCACGGCGAGCACCTCTCGGTGGACGCCGCGAAACTCGGCCAGATCCCGGACCCGGCGCCGGACATCTACTTCGGCGGCTCGTCACCGGCCGCCGGGATCGTCGCGGCCAAGCACGCCGACGTCTACCTGACCTGGGGCGAGCCGCCCGCCGCGGTGGCCGAGAAGATCGCCTGGATCCGCAAGCTCGCCGCCGAGCAGGGCCGCGGACCGGAGCACCGGCCGATCCGGTTCGGCATCCGGATGCACACGATCACCCGCGACACCGCCGAGGAGGCCTGGGCGGAGGCGGGCCGGCTGCTCGCCGGGATCTCCCCGGAGGCGATCGCCAAGGTGCAGGCCGGTCTGCGGCTCAGCGAGTCGGAGGGCCAGAGGCGGATGCTCGACCTGCACGGCGGCTCCACCGACAACCTGGAGATCTACCCGAACGTGTGGGCCGGCGTCGGCCTGGTCCGCGGCGGCGCCGGCACCGCGCTGGTCGGCAGCCACGAGCAGGTCGCCGACCGGATCGCCGAGTACGCCGCGCTCGGCATCGAGGAGTTCGTGCTGTCGGCGTACCCGCACCTGGAGGGCGCCTACTGGTTCGGCGAGGGGGTGCTGCCGATCCTCGCCGAACGCGGCCTGTGGAAGGACGAGCGCCCGCGCCGGCGCCACAGCACCACGGTGCCGTTCGCCGCCGCCGGGATAACGCTCAGATGAGAACCAACCAGGACCTCGACCCGGTCCGCCTGCGCCAGGCGTTCGGCGCCTTCCCCAGCGGCGTCGTCGCCGTCGCGGCCGCCGTGGACGGGACCATGGTGGGCCTGGCCGCCAGCTCGTTCACCTCGGTCAGCCTGGACCCGCCACTGGTGTCGGTGTCCATCGCGACTACCTCCAAGACGTGGCCCGACCTGCGCCGGGCCCACCACCTCGGGGTGACCGTGCTGGCCGCCCACCACGGCGCCGTCTGCCGGCAGCTCGCCGGCCCGGTCGAGCACCGCTTCGACAACGTCGCCGCGTCGGTGACCGAGACCGGGGCGGTCACCGTCGACGACGGGCTGGCCCGCTTCGACTGCACGATCTACCGCGAGGTCGAGGCCGGTGACCACATCATCGCGCTGCTGCGGTTGCACGCCGTGGACCACCCCGATCACGCCGGCAGTCCGCTGATCTTCCACCGCTCCGGATTCGGGCGCGTCTCCCCGTACCTCTGAAAGGAATGTGTCATGCCTGCTTCCCGTCGTGGGCTGTTGATCGGAGCGCTCGGCGCCGCCTTCCTCGCCGCCTGCGGCGAGGAGGGCGACGGCGCGAGCGCGGCGCCCGGCAAGCTGCGCATCGGCTACCAGCGCTTCGGCGGCCTGAGCCTGTCCAAGGCGCGCGGCGACGCGCCGGACGCGCAGTGGTCGCTGTTCGAGAGCGGCCCGGCGCTGACCGAGGCGATCAAGGCCGGCGCCATCGACATCGGCCAGGTCGGCGAGGCGCCGCCCATCTTCGCCGCGGCCGGCAAGATCAACTTCAAGATCATCGGTACGAGTGAACCCGTCCCGCAGGGCGAGGCGGTGCTGGTTAAACAGGCGAAGGGCTTCAAGACCTTCGCCGACCTCAAGGGCAAGACCGTGGCGCTGAACAAGGGCTCCAACGTCAACTGGCTGCTCGTGAAGCTGCTCGAACAGTCCGGCCTGACCATCGACGACATCAACGTCAAGTACCTCAAGCCCGCCGAGGGCCGGCCCGCCTTCGACAACGACCAGGTCGACGCGTGGATCATCTGGGACCCCTACTTCGCGCTCGCCGAACAGCCCGGCGTGCAGGTCCTCGCCGACGCCACCAACCTGGCCAACAACCGCGAGTACATCCTGGCCACCCCGGACGCGGTCACCGGCAAGGCCGACCTGATCCGCGAGTTCCTCGGCAAATACCGCACCACCACCGACTGGGGCATCGCCAACGCCGACGAGCGGGCCAAGATCCTCGCTCCGGAACTCAAGATCGACGAGCCGACCACCAAGCGGGCGCTGGCCCGCAGCGCCAAGCCGCTCGCCCCGGTCACGCCGGAGATCGGCGCCGAGCTGCAGACCATCGCCGACGGGTTCACCAAGCTCGGCCTCATCCCCGGCCAGGTGGACATCAAGGCCCGCATCGACGAGCAGTTCAACGAGGCCCTGTTGTGACCACCACCGAGACCGCGCCGGTGGTCACCGCCACCACGCCCGCCCGCGCTCCGGCCCGGGCCCGCACCCCGCGCCGCTGGTACCGGCTGATCAGCCCGATCGCGCTGGTGCTGTTCTGGGAGGCCGCCTCCCGCAGCGGTGTGCTGCCCGAGGACAAGGTGCCCGCACCGAGCGTCGTCCTGCGGACCGGCTGGCGGCTGGCCACCGAGGGCGCGCTGACCGATCACCTGGTCGCCTCGCTGACCCGGGCCGCGATCGGCCTGCTCATCGGCGGCACCCTCGCCGTGGCGCTGGGCGCCGCCGCCGCGCTGCTGCGCGTCGGCGACAACACCATCGACCCGCCGGTGCAGATGGCCCGGATGCTGCCGCACCTCGGCCTGGTGCCCCTGCTGATCATCTGGGTCGGCATCGGCGAGGAACTGAAGATCAGCCTGGTCGCGCTGGGCGCCTTCTTCCCGCTCTACTTCAACACGTACGCCGGGATCCGCGACATCGACCAGCGGCTGGTGGAGGCCGCCAAGACCTGCGGGCTGGGCCAGTGGCAGCGGCTGCGCCACGTGGTGCTGCCCGGCGCGCTGCCGTCGCTCTTCCTAGGCCTGCGGCTCGCGATCGGCGCGGCCTGGCTGAGCCTGGTCGTCGGCGAGCAGGTCAACGCCCAGACCGGCATCGGCTTCCTGATGATGGAGGCCCGCGAGTTCGCCCAGACCGACGTGGTGGTCCTCGGCCTGCTCATCTACGCACTGCTCGGCCTGCTCTCGGACGTACTGATCCGCACCGCGGAACGGAGGACACTGGCGTGGCGACGCGGTCTGCAAGCGACCTGACCGTCCGGGTGGCCGGCCTGCGCCGGGCCTTCGGCGACACCGTCGTGCTCGACGGTGCCGAGCTGTCCATCCGGCCCGGCGAGGTGGTCGCCCTGCTCGGCGGCAGCGGCTCCGGCAAGAGCACGCTGCTGCGCGCGCTGGCCGGCCTGGACCCCGAGGCGACCGGCGACATCGCGGTCCCGGACCACTTCGGCGTCGTCTTCCAGGAGCACCGGCTGCTGCCCTGGAAGCGGGTCATCGACAACGTGGCGCTCGGCCTGAGCGGGGCGGACGCCCGCGGCCGGGCGGTGGCCGCGCTGACCGAGGTGGGCCTCGGCGACCGCGGCCAGGCCTGGCCCGCCGAACTCTCCGGTGGCCAGGCCCAGCGGGTCGCGGTGGCCCGCGCCCTGGTACGCGAACCGGAACTGCTGCTGCTCGACGAACCGTTCGGCGCCCTGGACGCGCTGACCCGGCTGCGGATGCAACGGCTGCTGGAACGCCTGCTGGACCGGCACGGATTCGCCGCGCTGCTGGTCACCCACGACGTGGACGAGGCCCTGCTGCTCGCCGACCGGGCGCTGGTCCTCGACGGCGGCCGAATCGCCGAACAACTCGAGGTGTCCCTCCCCCGGCCCCGCCACCAGGAAGACCCCGAGTTCGGCCGGCTGCGCCGCCACCTGCTCGACCGCCTCGGCGTCCCCGCCACCGGCTGACGGTCCGTGCCTCCCGGCCGGCTCACACGGCTGTTCCGCGCGCCCGGCAACGGCCGGGTGAGCCAGCCAAAGCTCGGTGTCAGCGGGAGGGTAGGCCGAGGCGTTCCAGGGTGTCGCGCAGCAGGTGGCGGCCGGCCATCGACTCCGGGCCGCGCAGGCGGGTGAGGACCCGTTCGGTCCACCCGCCGGGCAGGCCGAAGCGGCTGTTGTAGGCCGACAGCCGCTCGTCGTAGGCGGCGATGTGCCGGTCGGCGGCCTCCGCGTCGTACGTCTCGTGGTGCAGGACCGCCGCCTGCGGCAGCCGGGGTTTGACGTCGGCCTGCTCGGCCGGGTCCGGTTCGCCGACCGCGAGGCCGAAGGCGGCGACCGCGTGCGGCGGCAGCCCGAGTTCGGCGGCGACCTGCTCGGGCTGGTTGCGGATGCCGCCGACGAAGACCGAGCCGAGGCCGAGCGACTCCGCGGCGATCACCGCGTTCTGCGCGGCCAGGGCGGTGTCGACGAAACCGATGACGGTCGTCTCCAGGTAGTCGGCGGCGTGCACGTCGGTGCCGGCCCGGGCCGCGAGGCGCCGGGCCCGGCCCAGGTCGGCGATCCAGACCAGGAACAGCGGCGCCTCGGCGACGAAAGCCTGTCCGCCGGCGAGCGCCGAGAGGCGCTTCTTGCGGTCCGGGTCGCGGACCGCCACCACACTCCACGGTTGCAGGTTCGACGAGGTGGGCGCCGACTGGGCGGCGGCGACCAGCGCGGTCAGCTCGTCGTCGGTGACGTCGCGCGGGCCGAAACGGCGTACCGAGCGGCGGGCCAGCTGCAGGGTGAGGATGTCGTTGGCGACCCCGAGGGTGCTGGTGGGGTCGCCGTAGCGGGCGGTGATCGACATCAGGCCGGCACCGCTTCGCGCAGCCGGGGCAGCAGGGCGTCGCCCACCCGGGCCGTCTCCTGCCGGTACGGGGTGTCGGAGAGCACGAAGTGGCTGATCCCGAGGTCGGCGTACCTGCGCAGGGCGTCGGCGACGTCGTCGGCGGAACCGACCAGCCAGGTGGTGCCGGCGCCGCCACCGCCGTGCCGGCCGGGCGCGGTGTAGAGGCAGCTGTCCAGCACGTCGCCGCGCGCGGCCAGGTCGAGCAGGCGCTGCTGGCCGACGGCGGGGCGGCGCAGCGGGTCGATGAGTGTCTCGGAGTGTGCGGCCATGGCGGCGACCTTAGCCTCCGCGTCGTGCCACGCCTGCTCGGTGGTGTCGCGGATCAACGTGGTGATGCGCAGCCCGAACTCCAGCGGTGGCAGGTCCCGGTCGAGCTCGGCGGTGAGCCGGCGCAGCCGGTCGATGCGCTCGGCGATGCCGTCGAGCGGTTCGCCCCAGAACAGTTGCACGTCGGCCTCGGTGGCGGCGACCCGTTCGGCGGCGGGTGAGGCGCCACCGAAGTAGAGGCGCGGGCCGTTGCCGTGCGGGCGGGGCGCCACGGTGGAGTTCGTGACGCTGAAGTGCTCCCCCGCGTACGTCACGTTCTCCTGCGTCCAGAGCCGCCGCGCGATGCGCATGAATTCCCTGGTGCGCGCGTACCGCTGGGCCTGATCCCCCTCGACGTCGCCGTAGGCGGCGAGATTGTCCCGGCCGCTGACGATGTTGATCAGCAGCCGGCCGCCGCTGAGGCGGTCGAGGGTCGCCGCCGCGCTGGCGAAGTGCGCGGGCTGCCAGTAGCCGGGGCGGATCGCCGCGAGCGGGCGGAACGTGGTGGTCCGCGCGGCGAGCGCGGTGGCCACGGTGAACGTGTCCGGGCGGCCCCAGCCGGTGCCGATCAGGGCACCGGACCAGCCGTGCCGCTCGGCGGTGACGGCCAGCTCGACACTGTGGTCCAGGCTGCCGTAACCCTCGACCGCGTCGTCGCCACGGTGTCCCGGCTCGACGGTGTTGGGGATGTACCAGAGGAAGGTCGGACTCACCGTTGGTACCCCCGGTCCCGGTCGGAGAGGGTGACCCCCGGCGGCACGATCTTGTCGATCTCGGCGAGCACGTCCGGGGTGAGCTGCACCTCGGCGGCGCCGAGCTGGCTCTCCAGCTGTTCGAACGTGCGCGGCCCGAGGATCGGCGCGGTCACCGCCGGGTGGGCCAGGACGAACGCCAGCGCCAGATGGATCAGCGGCAGGCCGGCCTGGTCGGCCAGCTGGGCGAGGGCCTCGACGGCGTCGAGCTTGGCGGCGTTCTCCGGTGCGCCGATCTCGAACCGGCCCGGCTGGCGCCCGGCCCGGCTCGACGGCGGCTGGCCGCCGCCCCTGCGGTAGCGGCCGGTCAGCCAGCCGCCCGCGAGGGGGCTCCACGGGATGACCGCGAGGCCGTATCGCTGGGCGACCGGCAGGACCTCGGTCTCGACGCCGCGGGCCAGGATCGAGTACGGCGGCTGCTCGGCCACCACACGTTCGCGGCCGCGTCTCTCGGCGATCCACTGCCCCTCGACGATCGCCGACGGCGGGAACGTCGACGTGCCGATGTAGCGGATCTTGCCCTGGTGGACGAGGTCGGACAGCGCGCCGAGCGTGTCGTCGAAGTCGGTGTCCGGTTCCGGCCGGTGCACCTGGTAGAGGTCGAGGTGATCGGTCTGCAGCCGGCGCAGGCTGTTCTCGACCGCCCGGATGGTCCACCGCCGGGAGTTGCCGAAGTGGTTCGGGTTCGTACCGATCTGGCCGTGGAACTTGGTCGCCAGGAAGACGTCGTCGCGCCGGCCCCGCAGCGCCTTGCCGACGATCTCCTCCGACTCCCCCTGGCTGTAGACGTCGGCGGTGTCCACCAGGTTGATCCCGGCGTCCAGGGCCCGGTGGATGATCCGGATGCTGTCGTCGTGGTCGCGGTTGCCCCGCTCGCCGAACATCATGGTGCCCAGCGCCAGGGCGCTGACCTTGACGCCGGTACGGCCGAACGGGCGAAGCGGGATGGTCATCGTGCTCCCTGGGCGGCGAGAAGGCGGTTGGCGGGGCGGGGCAGGCCGTAGTGCTCGCGCAGCGTGGCGCCGGTGTACTCGGTGCGGAACAGTCCGCGTTCCTGCAGGATCGGCACCACCTTGGTGGCGAACGCCTCGATGCCCGACGGCAGCACCGCCGGCATGATGTTGAAGCCGTCGGCGGCGCCGTTGGAGAAGTACTCCTGGATGGTGTCGGCGACCTGCACCGGCGTGCCGGCGAAGGTGCGGTGGCCGCGTCCGCCGCCGAGCTTGCCGATCAGCTGGCGCACCGTCAGGTTCTCCCGGCGGGCCCAGTCGACGATCAGCGTGCGGCGGCTCTTCGCGCCCTCGATCTCGTCCTCGCCGGGCAGGTCGGCGGGCAGCGGCTCGTCCAGCTTCAGGCGGTCAGGATCGACCCGCAGTGTGGTGGCCAGCGTCGTGATCGCGTACTGCGGGGCGATCAGCCGGTCCAGTTCGGCTTCCAGCTCCAGCGCTTCCGATGAGGTGTCGCCGATGACCGGCACGATGCCGGGCAGCACGACCACGTGGCCGGGGTCGCGCCCGGCGGCCACCACCCGGCGCTTGATGTCGGCGTAGAAGGCCTGGCTCTCGGCGAGGGTGGGCTGGGCCGTGAAGATCGCCTCGGCCCACTTGGCGGCGAACTCCTTGCCGTCCTCCGACGAGCCCGCCTGCACCAGCAGCGGCCAGCCCTGCGGCGGGCGCGGCACGTTGAGCGGCCCGTCCACCCGGAAGTGCACGCCGTCGTGCTCGATCGGGCGGACCCGCTCGCGCAGGGCGTGCACGCCGGCCTGCTTGTCGGCGACGATCGCGTCGTCGGCCCAGCTGTCCCACAGCTTCGTGGAGACGTCGAGGAACTCGTCGGCGCGCTCGTAGCGGGTCCGGTGCAGCGGCTGGTCCCGCAGCCCGAAGTTGCGGGCTGCCGCGTCGCCGGCGGTGGTGACGATGTTCCAGCCGGCCCGGCCGCCGGACAGGTGGTCCAGCGAGGCGAACCGGCGGGCCAGGTTGAACGGCTCGTTGTACGACGTGGACGCGGTCGCGATCAGCCCGATCCGGGTGGTGGTCGCCGCCAGCGAGGCGAGCAGCAGCGTCGGCTCCAGCTTGCCGGACGGGCGACGGCCCGGGTCGTTCCACAGCACCGGGCTGTCGGCCAGGAAGACCGAGTCGAACTTGGCGTCCTCGGCGATGCGGGCCAGGTGCTGGTGGGCGGCGAGCGAGAGGTTGGCGTACGGGTCCGACGCGGGCAGCCGCCACGACGCCTCGTGGTGTCCGGTGTCGTGCAGGAACAGGTTGAAGTGCAGTTGCCGGGTCATCAGTGGTTCTCCTCGTCCAGGCCCAGTCGGTCGAGCAGGAAGGTGCGCAGCGCCGCGAACTCGGCGTCGGAGCGGGACCGGCGCGTCAGCTCCACCCGGACGTCGGTGTGCACCACCCCGGCGTCCAGCAGGATCACCCGGTCGGCGAGCACGATGGCCTCGTCGACGTCGTGGGTGACCAGCAGCACCGCCGGCTGGTGCGCCTCGCAGAGCCGGCGCAGCAGGGTGTGCATCCGGATCCGGGTGAGCGCGTCCAGCGCGCCGAACGGCTCGTCGGCCAGCAGCAGCTGCGGCTCGCGGACCAGTGACCGGGCCAGCGAGGCCCGCTGCTGCTCGCCGCCGGACAGCTCGAACGGCCAGGCGCGTTCCCGGCCGGCCAGGCCGACCTCGGCGAGGGCCTGGCGGCCCCGGTCGGCGGCGTCCGCGCCGCGCAGCCCGAAGACGACGTTGTCCAGCAGCCGTTTCCAGGGCAGCAGCCGGGAGTCCTGGAAGACCACCGACACCGACGCGGGCACCTCGATCCGGCCGTGTCCGTCGACGTCGCGGTCCAGCCCGGCCAGCGCCCGCAGCAGGGTGCTCTTGCCGGTGCCGGAACGGCCGATCAGGGCCACGAACTCGCCGGGCGCGATGTCCAGGTCGAGGCCGTTGAGCACGCCGCCGTTGCGGTTGAAGCTGCGGTGCAGGTCGCGTACGCGTACCGCGGGCCGGGTGGTCAGCCCTCGAGTGTCCGTCGCCATGCGAGCACCTTCCTTCCGGTGAGACGGACCGCGCTGTCGGCGCAGTAGCCGAAGACGCCGTAGATCACCAGGCCGACGACGATCACGTCGGTCTGGCCGTACTGCTCGGCGAGCGTGATCATGTGGCCGATGCCGTGGGTGGCGTTGTACTGCTCGACCACCACCAGGCCGAGCAGCGAGGAGGTGACGGCGAAGCGCATGCCGAGCAGGAAGCCGGGGAGCGCGCCGGGCAGCACCACGTGCCGGACGAACTCGCCGCGGCCGATCCCGATCGTCTCGGCCAGCTCGGCGTACTTGCCGTCGATGCCGCGCAGCCCGTTGTGGGTGTGGATGTAGATCGGGACCAGGCTGATCAGCGCGATGGTGATGATCTTCATCTGCTCGCCGATGCCGAACCAGGCGATGAACAGCGGGATGAGCGCGAGGGTGGGGATCGACCGCTTGATCTGGATCGGGCCGTCGATCAGCGACTCTCCGCCCCGGGACAGGCCGGAGACGACCGCCAGCACCGCGCCGGTGGTCACGCCGAGGGTCAGGCCCACCACGGACCGCCGCAACGAGGAGAGGATGTTGCCGAGCAGGTCGTGGTTGACCCACTGGTCCTGGAAGGCGACCGCCACGTCCCACGGCGCGGACAGGATCGCCGGCTTGATCAGCCCGGCGGCCGAGCCGGCCGACCAGACGGCCAGCGCGAGCGCCGGCCCGATCCAGAACGAGAAGCGGATGCGGTTGCCCGGGCCGAGCCTGCGGCGTACGACGCGGACGTCGTCCCCCGGGCGTTCGGGGCCGGTGACGGTTACCTCATCGGCGTGCACGGTCGCGGTCATGCGGCATCACCGGTGACCACCTGGGAGCCGGCGGCCGCAGCCTGGACGGCTTCGAACCGGCGGTCGACGAGGGTGGTCACGTCGAGCTTGTCGTGGTTCTGCTCCGCGGCGAGCAGGTCGGCGGTCTCCTGCAGCCGGGTGATGGCGTTGTCCCAGGTCGCCGGGATGCCCTTCCTGCCCTGCAACGCGACGACGGCTTTCGCGTCGGCCTCGCTGAGCCGCTGGGTGTCCTGGAAGAACGCCTTCGCGTACTCGTCGGGGTGCTCGTTCTGCCAGAGCAGGGCCTTGGTGCGGACGCTGACGTAGACCTTCAGGGCCGCTGCCTTCTCGGCGTCCTCCACGGCCGAGGTGAGGCAGTACAGCGTGGACGCGTCGTCGCGGATGCCGGTGCCGATCGAGGTGGCTCCCGGGTATTTCGCCTCGTAGAGCTTGATGTTCTGCGGTGCGATCGGGGCCACGTCGACGGCCTTGGTGCCGAGCGCGGTGACGTACGAGTCGCCGGTGCTGGTCAGCTCGACGAGCTGCACGTCCTTCTGGGTGAGGCCGGCTTTCTGCAGGACCCGCAGCACGAGGGCGCCCTGGGCCTGGCCGGCGCTGTAGGCGATCTTCTTGCCGCGCAGGTCCGCGAGGGAGGTGACGTTCACGCCGGGTGCGATGCCCAGTTTGTAGAGCGGGTGGTCGAGCGGGTCGAGGGTGACTGCCTGGAACACGATCTTCGTGGCGGTGCCGGTCCAGGCGGCGAACAGCGACGGGATGTCGGCGACCGCGCTGCAGTCGAGCTTGTCGGCGCGGAACGCCTGGATGCTCTGCGGGCCGCCGCTGATGTTGGCCCACTCGACCTGGATGCCGGCGTCGGCCAGCTCCTTGTCCAGGCCGGACACCGCGGTGACGGCCTGGATCTGGGGGTCACCGAGGCGCAGCACGGTGCCGCTGGGCACCTGGTCCGGCAGCGCTGCCGTGAGCTCCAGGGTGCTGCCCGCGTCCTCGCTGCCGCAGGCGCTCGCGGCGACCAGGACCGCGGCCAGTACGGCGACGAGTGGCTTTCGGGGGGATCTCCTCATGGCTTGCCTCTCTGCAGGTCAGAGCACGTGGTAGGTGCCGTCGTGGTAGAGCAGCGGCGCGCAGCGCTCGGCCAGCCCGGCTTCCTCGACGCGGCCGATGACGAGGTGCGAGCCGCCGGCCGGGTGGCGGTGCTCGATCGAGACCCGCAACCAGGCCGCCGCGCCGTCCAGGACGGGCTCGCCGGTGGGCAGCCGGCGCCAGCGCGTCGGTGCGCCGAACCGGTCGATGCCGCTGGTGGCGAAGGTCTGCGCCAGCTCGGCGTGTCCCGCACCGAGCAGGTGCACGACGGCGGTGCCGGCGTCGCGCAGGTGCGGCCAGATGGACGTGGCCGCCGAGATGCTGAACGACAGCAGGGCCGGCTCGGCGCAGAGCGAGGCGAGCGACGTGACGGTGACACCGGCGGGGCCGCGTCCCGCGTCGGTGGTCACGACGGCCACACCGGCGGCGTGGTGCCGGAACACCTGGCGGAACAGCGCGGCGTCGATCGACGGCGACGGGATCGGCCGGGAAACGATGACGGTCATGGTGGGCTCCGTTCGGCTCTGTCAGCGGTTCACCACCCGCTGCAATTCATACTATGCAGCTAGGATTTGAAGACAACAATGCGCCGAAGTGAAATAAGTAAGCGCTGGTGAAACCCGGTCAGGAGGGCGGTGCGGCGTACACCTGATCAAGGGCGACCGCACCACCGGCCACCGCGAGCACGTTGCCGGCGAAACTCGACGGCCACACCGTCGCCGGCACGTCGGCGCCCGCGGTCGACCACGCCGCCGCCTCGGCGCGCAGCGTCGCCAGGCAGACCGGCAGAGCGTTCGCGCCGGCCTCGGAGACGACCAGGATCTCCGGGTCGAACAGGTCGAGCAGCACCGCCGCGGCCCGGCCGACGAGCCGGGCCCGCTCCCGCAGCATCGCGACGGCCCCGGCACTGCCGCGGCGGGCCGCGTCCACCAGGGCGAGGATGTCGGGCCGGGTGATCAGCCCGCCGGCCAGCGCGCGGCTCACCAGGGACCGCTCGGACGCGGCCACCTGCAGGCAACCGGTCCGGCCGCAGGAGCAGACCTCGTCGCAGCCCTCCACCCGCAGGTGGGCGACGGCGCCCGCGGCGGACCGCAACCCCTGATGCACGACGCCGCCGGCCGAGAAGGCGACATCCACGACGTTGCCGACGAACAGGTGCACGGCGCCCTCGCGGGCCCGGCCGGCGACCTCGCCGAAGAGCAGCTCGGCCCGCAGCAGAGCCCGCGAGTTGCTGTCGACGCGCACCGGCAGCCCGGTGGCCTCGGCGAGCACCGCGGCAGCCGGGACGTCACGCCAGCCGAGGGCCGGGTGCTGGACGATCGTGCCGTTCGCCGGGTCCACCCAGCCGCCGGTGGCCAGACCGATTCCGAGGATCCGGCGGCGACTGCCGTGCCTGCGCCGCAGCGCGGCGACCCGAGGGCCGAGAGCCGCCAGGACACCCGCCGGGTCGCGGGCGACGTGCCGGTCCTGGCGCTGCGCCAGGACCCGCCCGCGCAGGTCGAGCAAGGCCACCGTGGCGTGCGGGACCGCGATGTGCACCCCGATGACCGCGACGGCATCGCTCTCGACGTCCAGCGGCACGTGCGGCCGGCCGATCCCGGGCGGCCCGGCCGCCTCCGGGGCCTCCCGGACCAGCCCGCTCTCCAGAAGGGACGCCGCGAGCCCGGTCACCGTGGCCGCGGACAGGCGCGTCACCCGGGCGATCGAGCTACGGGCGATCGGCCCGTGATCCAGAATGGCGCGCAGCACCGCCGCCGCCGAATCCGGTGACCTGCGCGATGCGGGCAGCGGCAGATCACCGCGCCGAGTCGGACGCCGCACGCCGGTCACAGGCCACCCGGGCGAGAGTGGATCATCCACCGAGGATATCCCGGCCACCGACACCCGGCCGCGCCATGTAATGAGTCGTTCTACGGTCAGTAACAACGCGCGTGCCCGGTCATCCGATGGGCGACATCGGCCTTACGGGGGTGGCCCTGTAGCGATCTTCACCAATATGGTCGGCGGGTGGCCCAACCCGAACCGCCGCTGAGCACACCCACGTACCGGCCGGCCGATCAGTTCAGCGACACGACCCGCGGACTGTGCAGCGCCGCCTATGTGGACATCGAGTTCGCGAACGCCGTGATCGGTGAGGTGCTGGAGTCGGAACGCCGGGCGGTGCCACCGTCGTTCGGGTTCGACCTGGACCCGGTGGTCCGGCACTGCCTGCGCGCGCGGCGCCTGCTGATCATCCGGTACGCGCTGGTCACCACGATCCTGGTCGCCGGAATGTGTATCGGCGGCTGGTGGACGCTGTCCTGGCTGAGCCTCTGCGCGATCATCATGATGGCCAGGGCCGGGCGGGGCGGCCGGCTGCGGGCGCTGCGACGGGGTGCGTTCGCCGTCCTGATCCTCTGGATGATCTGCTTCGCCCTGCTGCTGGCCGTGGCGTTCGTTCTCGGTTTCCTGCTGGACGCCGTCCCCGAGTGGCTGGGCGAGCGTCTGCTCCAGCTCGCCGACACGCCGACGGCGTCGAACCTGGCGGCGCAACTGACCTACGGTGCGTCCGGGCTCGTCGTGGTCGCGCCCGTGCTGCTGACGATCACGATGGCCGTGACGCTGTTCATCTCCCGCTGGTTCGCCTACAACATCATGTTCAGCGAGCTGGCTCCGGGCATCAGCGCCGTCGTTCCGCGCACCGGCAACGACCGGGTGGAGCGGCGGCTGGCGACGGTCGCGCGGATGCAGCGCGGCAACATCGCAGTGCACGACACCGATCCGTTCGCCGGGGCGGGCCGGCTCAAGCACGGCTGGTCGTTCGCGATCCGCCTGCGGCCCCGCGACGGCGACCGGGTGGAACTGGACCCGCACGAGCTCAACCGGCGGGTGAACACCGCGGTCCTCGGCATGCGCGACACCCGGCTGCGCGACGGCGAGCGCATCCCCAACATCTACACCGTGCCCTACGTCGCCGCCGACGGCTCCCGGCGCAGTGACGACCCGTTGATCGACCGGCAGACCCACACGCCGCACACCAGGGCTTCGGACGAGACCGTCGCCGCGATCGAGGCATGCCCGCAGGGCGGCCTGCGGCACTATCTGAGGGTCGTGGTCCCGGCCAACGGCAAGGAGATCACGACGCGGGCCGGTGTGCCGATCCTGCCGGCCCAGGACTCCGGCGTCTCGGTCACCGCCTTCGTGCATCTCGCGGTCGAGGGCGGGCTGCTGTACGCGGAGTTCGTCGCGCTGGTGCTGCCCCCGCTGCGCAACGAGTACCGGATCGCCGACAACCTGCGCGCCGACCGGGTGCTCTCCCGGGCCTGGTCGGACACGCTGCGGCTCTACGTTCTCGACAACCTGCTCGCCCCCTGGCTGCTGCTGCGCGTCGGATGGGATGCGATGTGGCTGTCATCGCGGATGGCGCGCTCGGCCCGCAACGCCGACGAGTGGCGCTTCTACGACTACGGCGCCCGGTTCAGCGTGCGGGACCGGGCCGGCCGCGAGACCGGCAAGTTCATGCAGAAGCTGGACTCGTCGAAGTACATCAAGCTGGTGGACAAGACGGTCACCGAGGCGATCATCGGCTATCTGCGGGAGCAGGGTGTGGACACCAGCGAGTTCGAGACCAACGTGCAGAATTACACCTTCGGCGACCTGGTGTTCCACGGCGGTGTGCAGACCTTCGGGGGCACCAACGTCGTGACCCAGCACAATCGGCAGCCCGCCGGGGCGCCGAAGAGCGGAGCCTGACATGCCCGATTCCCAGTTCAACTTCGGTGACATGACGTTCCACGGCGGCATCCAGAACTTCGGTGGCCAGAACACCAGCCACCAGACCAACACCTCCTACGAGCTGAGCCCCCGCGAGCAGATCGACACCCACCTGGCCGCGCTGCGCGACACCCACCCCGACCCGGCGCTCGCCGCACGCGAGATCGCGGTGATCGAGGAAGGGCTGGACCAGCCCACGATCGAGAACCGGCACCGGGTGGACGGGGCGCTGCGGCGGCTCGCCGAGAACACCGGCAACGCGCGGACGGTCGCCGAGGCGGTCGCCGCGGTCGGCGCCATCATCGCCGCGACCTGGCCGTTCTAGATGTCCTGATTGCTGCGCGTGGCGAGCCCGAACGGCGCGGCCACCCGGTTCCAGACCGCGAGGAACTGCTTCTTCGCCGCCTGCGCCTGCCGGGAGGACGCCTGTCCCCGCTCCCAGGCGGCCGCGCGGGCCGCCGAGCCGCCGCAGCCGCCGGTGACCGCAGGCTGCGCCCAGGCCACGAAGTGCTCGTCGGCGTCGAGGGAGTGGCCGAGCGCGGTGCTCAGGGCGCCGCGCAGGGTCTCTCCCTCGTCCAGCGCGGACAGATCGGCCGCGTTGATCTCGCTGATCTGCTCGCCACGCTCCACACCGACCTCCCGCATGTCGGCGAGAGCGCCGTCCAGGTCGGCGCACCGCCGGACGCGGTCGATCGCGTTGTTCAGCTTGCGGCGGCTCGCCACGCTCCGGTCGAGCAGCGCGTCGATCGCCTCCGCCTGCTCCTGAGGCGAGGCGGTGGGCTCGGTCGTCGGCGGGGTAGTCGGCTCTATTGTGGTCGGCTGCGTTGCCGGCGGCTCGGTGGTCGTTTCCACCGGAACCGGAACGGCAGCCGGCTCCCCCGGCTCGCCGGAACGCCCCGCGACGACGACTCCGATGACGACGACGAGAACGACCAGCACCACGGCCGCGGCGACCATGGGGAGCGGAGACGGCCATCGCCGCCGGGCCGGAGCTCCCGGCGGCGGGTAGGCCGGGGCCTCCGGAACCGGCGGGGCGGGCCGCACGCCGAGGGTGGCGTTGCACCGCGCGCACAGGGTCGCGGACGGGTCGTTGTCGAGACCGCACGACGCGCACACCATGCAGGCAAGACTATCGATGCGGCGGCGTGCCGGGGACCCTCCGGACGTGTGAACGACGATCACCCACCGGCGCGCCGGTCAGGTGGCCGAGCGCAGGTCGTAGCCGTACTTTTGGGCGACGGTGTGCAACTCCTCGCCGGCGAAGAACGGCGCCAGCTCCGGGGTCATCCAGCCCTTCCAGCCGTTGGTCTTGCCCTCCCGGATCACCCGGGGCGCGGCCGGGGCGGCGCTGCCGGCGGAGACCTTCTCCTCGTGGGCGCGCATCCGGGCGAACGAGCTGGCCTCCACCGCCTCGGCCACGGCGGCGTCGTCGATGTCGACGCCGGCCCGGCGCAGCGCCGCGGCGACGATCTCGGTCGGGCGGGTCTTCAGGTCCTCGAAGCGCAGCACCTCGACCCGGTCGTAGGCCCGCGCGTGCCCGGCCCAGGCGGTGTAGTAGGCGTGCCAGTCGTCGGCCGGGCTGGGGCTGAAGTCGCCCGGCCCGCTCAGCCATTCCTCGAAGGTGCCGGGCACCTTGTCCCACTCCTCCTCGGCGAAACCGGCCCGCCACTGGTAGCTGGCGTAGATGGCGTCCCGCGGGTCACGCACCAGGATCCAGACGCCGCCGATGGTCGCGTCGGCGAAGACCGACGGCGGGTGGTGGGTCTTGACGAACCGGGGCCACAACCGGGTCTCCTGCTCGCCGGCGGCGTCCTTGTCGTGCTGCGAGGCCAGGTGCTGGCGGTAGGAGACGTGCTGGTCGGCGACGACCGCCCGGCCGTCGGGGTGGAGCACCTCGGTGTAGGCGTCGACGTAGTTGAGCCCCAGCTCGGCCAGGATGTTGCCGATCAGCGACTGGCCCGAGCCGCCGTGGCTGGCGATCACGATGTCGTCGGTGCCGAGCTGGGCGACGTTGCGGCGGTAGAGGTCGCTGACCCGGGCGTCGGCCGTCCGGGCGTCGGGCAGGGTGGTCATGCGGAGCAACTCCTTCGCGATAGGGAACGGGGGGACGCCATGCCGAGCCGTCGCAGCACCTGCGTCATGGCTGTCGTGCGGTTCAGGCTGTAGAAGTGCAGCAGCGGTACCTCCTCGTCGAGCAGACGGGCGCAGAGCCGGGTGGTGAAGTCGATGCCGGCCTTCCGGAAAGTGGGTGCGCTGTCCCCGTACGCCAGCAGTTGAGAGACCGCCGCCGGGCGGTGACGCGCCCCGGAGAGCTCGACCGCCTTGTCGAGCGCGCGGGGTGTGGTGAGCGGCATGACGCCGGGGATCACCGGCACCGTGCAGCCGTGCGCCGCGAGGCGGTCACGCAGCCGCAGGTAGTCCTCGGCCTCGAAGAAGAGCTGGGCGATCACGTATTCCGCGCCGGCTTCGATCTTCTCCAGCAGGTGCCGCGTGTCGGCGTCCAGGTCGGCCGAGCGGGGATGACCGTACGGGAAACCGGCCACCCCGACGCAGAACGGCCCCATGTCGTGCAGGATCCGGACCAGGTCGCTGGCGTAGGTCACCCCGTCGGGCCGGGCGATCCACTCGCCGTCCGGATCGCCGGGCGGGTCACCGCGGATCGCCAGGACGCTGCGTACCCCGCACGCGGCGTAGTGCCCCACCACGTTGCGCAGGTCGGCGACCGAGTGGCCGACGGCGGCGAGGTGGCCGACCAGGTGCAGCCCGGTCTGCTCGGCCAGCCAGCCCACGGTGCTGACGGTCCGGTCCCGGCTGGAGCCGCCCGCGCCGTAGGTGATGGTGACGAACGCCGGGTCGAGCGGCTCGATCTGCCGGGCGGCGCGCCGCAGCTGCTCCTCGCCGGCCTCGTCGCGCGCCGGGAAGAACTCGATCGAGAAGCCGCCGTGCCGCTGTCCGAGGCGGTCGATGACCGTGTCCATGAACCCTCACTTGGCGTTGAAATAGGTGGCCTCGGGGTGGTGCAGGATGATCGCGTCGGTCGACTGTTCCGGCTCCAGCTGGAACTCCTCGGAGAGCTTCACGCCGATCCGGCCGGCGTCGAGCAGGTCGGCGACCTTGGCGCGTTCCTCCAGGTCGGGGCAGGCCGGGTAGCCGAACGCGTACCGGCAGCCGCGGTAGTCGGCGCGCAGCAGCCCGGCCAGGTCGTCCGGTTCGCCGGGCAGCGCCAGCTCGGTGCGGATCCGCTGGTGCCAGTACTCGGCGAGTGCCTCGGTGAGCTGCACGGACAGCCCGTGCACCTCCAGGTAGTCGCGGTACCGGTTGCGGGCGAACAGGTCGGCGGTGTACTCGCTGATCGAGCGCCCGACGGTCACCAGCTGCAGGGCGACCACGTCGTGCTGTGGCTTGACGAAGTCGGCGAGGCAGAGGCGCCGGCCCTGCCGCTGCCGGGGGAAGCGGAACCGGACGCCGTCGTCGCCCAGGATCAGCTCGTTGCCCTGCGCGGAGGCGGGGAAGTAGCCGTACACCACCGAGGCCTCCAGGACCTGCTCGGCGACCAGGCGGTCCAGCCAGTAGCGCAGGCGCGGCCGGCCCTCGGTCTCCACCAGTTCCTCGTACGACGGGCCGTCGCCGCCGCGGGCGCCGCGCAGCCCCCACTGACCCATGAAGACGGCCCGCTCGTCGAGCAGGGCGGCGTAGCCGGCGAGCGGGATGCCCTTGACCACCCGGGTCCCGAAGAACGGCGGTTGCGGCACCTCGACGTCGGTCGCCACGTCCGAGCGGACACTGTCGTCGTCCAGCTCGGGCAGCGACTCGGCGACCGTGGCGCGCTGCCGTTCGCGGCGGGCCCGGCGCGCGGCGAGCGTCGCCTCCCGGTCCGCGTCGACCACCGCCGTGCCGTCGCTGCGCGCCCGCATCAGCCGGTCCATCAGCTCCAGGCCCTCGAAGGCGTCACGGGCGTAGTGGACCTCGCCGGGGAACGCCTGCCGCAGGTCGTCCTCGACGTAGGCGCGGGTCAGCGCCGCCCCGCCGAGCAGAACCGGCCACCTCTCGGCGACACCCCGCTCGGCCATCTCGTGCAGGTTGTCCTTCATCACGACGGTGCTCTTGACCAGCAGGCCGGACATCCCGATGACGTCGGCGTGCTCCTTCTCGGCGGCCTCCAGGATCGCGGTGATCGGCTGCTTGATGCCGAGGTTGACGACCTCGTAGCCGTTGTTGCTGAGGATGATGTCGACCAGGTTCTTGCCGATGTCGTGCACGTCGCCCTTGACCGTGGCCAGCAGGATCCGGCCCTTGCCGGCGTCGTCGCTCTTCTCGATGTGCGGTTCGAGGTGGGCGACGGCGGCCTTCATCACCTCGGCGCTCTGCAGCACGAACGGCAGCTGCATCTGCCCGGAGCCGAACAGCTCGCCGACCACCCGCATGCCGTCGAGCAGCGTGTCGTTGATGATGGCGAGGGCGGGGCGGCCGGCCAGGGCGGCGTCGAGGTCGGCTTCCAGGCCGTTGCGCTCGCCGTCGATGATGCGCCGCTTGAGGCGTTCCTCGAGCGGCAGCGC
This sequence comes from Actinoplanes sp. NPDC024001, assembly GCF_040638955.1. Classification (NCBI taxonomy): domain Bacteria; kingdom Bacillati; phylum Actinomycetota; class Actinomycetes; order Micromonosporales; family Micromonosporaceae; genus Actinoplanes; species Actinoplanes sp. NPDC024001. The sequence goes on along the minus strand of NZ_JBEZZB010000018.1, from coordinate 63,494 downwards.
CGCCAGCTCCTCGGCCCGCGAGGCGCGCGCCTCGGCGGCGTCGGCGCCCTCGAACAGCGCGATGAACGCCTGCAGCGGGTCGTAGCCGGGCTTGCGGCGGTCGTACACCAGGTCCAGCGCGACGCGCCGCTGCTCCTCCGGGATCCGCGAACTCGGGAGGATCTTGCTGGAGTGCACGATCGCGCTGGTCAACCCGGCCTGCACGCACTCGTCCAGGAACACCGAGTTGAGCACCTGCCGGGCAGCCGGGTTGAGGCCGAACGACACGTTCGACACGCCGAGGGTGAAGTTGACGCCGGGGTGCCGGCCGGCGAGTTTGCGGATCGCCTCGATGGTCTCCACGGCGTCGCGGCGGGTCTCGTCCTGCCCGGTGGAGATCGGGAAGGTGAGGCAGTCGAGCAGGATGTCGCTGACCGGCAGCCCCCAGCGCCCGGTGAGGTCGGCGATGAGCCGTTCGGCGACGCGGACCTTCCACTCGGCGGTGCGGGCCTGGCCCTGTTCGTCGATGGTGAGCGCGACGACCGCGGCGCCGTGTTCCTTGACGATCGGCATGACCCGCGCATATCGGGAGTCCGGGCCGTCGCCGTCCTCGTAGTTGACCGAGTTGACCACACACCGGCCGCCGAGCATCTCCAGGCCCGCCTCGACCACCCGCGGCTCGGTGGAGTCGAGCATCACCGGCAGGGTCGAGGTGGTGGCGAACCGGCCGGCGAGCTCGCGCATGTCGGCGGCGCCGTCGCGGCCGACGTAGTCGACGCACAGGTCGAGCAGGTGCGAACCGTCGCGGGCCTGCGCGCGGGCGATGTCGGTGCAGGCCTGCCAGTCACCGGCGAGCATGGCCTCCCGGAACGCCTTCGAGCCGTTGGCGTTGGTCCGTTCGCCGATCAGCAGCACACCGGCGTCCTGCCGGAACGGCACGTGGTGGTAGATCGACGAGACCCCCGGCTCGGCGGCCGGCTCCCGGGATCCGGGCCGGGCGCCGCCGAGGCGCTCGACGACCGCCGCGATGTGCTCGGGCGTGGTGCCGCAGCAGCCGCCGACCAGGGCGACGCCGTAGTCCCGGACGAACCGGTCCAGCGCCTCCGCCAGGTCGTCCGGGGACAGCGGGTAGGCCGGGCCGTCCGCGCCGAGCTCCGGCAGGCCGGCGTTCGGCATCACCGACACCGGCACCGGCGAGTGCGCGGCCAGGTGGCGCAAGTGCTCGGTCATCTCGGCCGGGCCGGTGGCGCAGTTGAGCCCGACCAGGTCCACCCCGAGCGCGGTCAGCGCGGTCAGCGCCGCGCCGATCTCGCTGCCCAGCAGCATGGTGCCGGTCGTCTCGATGGTGACGTGCGCGATGACCGGCACGGTCCGCCCGGTCTCGGCCATCGCCCGGCGGGCGCCGACGATCGCGGCCTTCGCCTGCAGCAGGTCCTGGCAGGTCTCGACGATGACCGCGTCGGCGCCGCCGAGCAGCAGGCCGGCGACGTTCTCCCGGTACGCGTCGCGCAGCACCGGATAGGTGGTGTGCCCGAGGGTCGGCAGCTTGGTGCCGGGACCCACCGAGCCGAGCACGAACCGCGGCTGCCGCGGGGTCCGGGCGCTCCACTCGTCGGCGGCCTCGCGGGCCAGCCGGGCGGCCGCCTCGGACAGCTCCCGGATCCGGCCGGCGATGTCGTAGTCGCCGAGGTTGCCGAGGTTCGCGCCGAACGTGTTGGTCTCGACGCAGTCCGCGCCCGCCCGCAGGTAGGCGTCGTGCACCCCGCGCACCACGTCCGGCCGGGTGACGTTGAGGATCTCGTTGCAGCCTTCCAGCCCCTGGAAGTCGCCGTCGACGCTCAGTCCGGCGCTCTGCAGCATGGTGCCCATCGCGCCGTCGGCTACCAGCACCTTACGGGTCAGGGCGTCGAGGAACCCGCTCACGCCGGCCCCCTTCCGGCGCCGACCGGGGCCGCGAAGATCTCCGCGGCAGCCGCCGTCCCGTAGGTCTCGGCGCACCGGCGCCGCAGATCGGTGGGGTCCAGCAGATAGTCCTGGGTGCCGACCGACTCCAGCACCACCGACGCGAGCAGGCAGCCCAGCTCGGCGCAGCGCCGCGGCGACAGGCCCCGGCCGGTGCCGGCGAGGAAACCGGCCCGGAAGGCGTCGCCGCCGCCGGTCGGGTCGCGCGGCACGATGCCGGCGACGGCCGGCACCTCCAGGTCCGGTTCGCCGCGGCTCAGCACCCGGACGCCGCCGGCGCCGTGCGTGACGACGAGGGCGCCGACCCGGCCCGCTGTCTGTTGCTCGGTACGCCCGGTCTTGCCGGCGATCAGGCCGCTCTCGTACTGGTTGGCGAAGAGGAACCGGGCGCCGTCGGTCAGCCGGGTGATGTCGTCGCCGTCGAACCGGGGCAGCTGCTGGGAGGGATCGGCGGCGAACTCGTATCCGCGCCGGCGGCACTCCTCGGTGTGGCGCAGCATCGCCTCCGGGTCGTTGGGCGCGATCACCACCAGGTCGACGCCGCCGACGGCCTCCACCACCGCGGCCAGCTCGATCTCCCGGGCCTCGGCCATCGCGCCCGGATAGAACGACGCGATCTGGTTGCCGTCCTGGTCGGTGGTGCACAGGAAACGGGAGGTGTGGTGCCGGTGCGAGATCCGCAGGTGGCTGATGTCGACGCCGACGTCGGTGAGCCACCTGCCGTAGTCGCCGAAGTCCGCGCCGACGGCGCCGGCCAGCACCGGGTCCAGGCCGAGCCGGCGCATGCCGACGGCGATGTTGGCGGCCACCCCGCCGTACCGGACGTCCAGGTCGTCGACGAGGAAGGAGAGCGACACCTGATCGATGCGGTCCGGGACGATCTGCGCGGCGAACCGGCCGGGGAAGGTCATCAGGTAGTCGGTGGCGATGGATCCGGTGAGCAGCACGCGCATCCCGCTCACCACCCGACCGCCGAGCGCAGCGCCGCCACCCGGCTGGGCTGCTCCCAGGAGAAGTCCGGCAGCTCCCGGCCGAAGTGCCCGTAGGCCGCGGTCCGCGCGTAGATCGGGCGCAGCAGGTCGAGATCACGGATGATCGCGGCCGGCCGCAGGTCGAACACCTCGGTCACGGCGCGCTGGATCTCGGCGACCGGCACCCGCTCGGTCCCGAAGGTCTCCACGAACAGGCCCACCGGGCGGGCCCGGCCGATCGCGTACGCGACCTGCGCCTCGCAGTGCCGGGCCAGCCCGGCGGCCACCACGTTCTTGGCGACCCAGCGCATCGCGTACGCCGCGGACCGGTCCACCTTGGACGGGTCCTTGCCGGAGAACGCGCCGCCGCCGTGCCGGGCGTACCCGCCGTACGTGTCGACGATGATCTTCCGGCCGGTGAGGCCGGCGTCGGCCATCGGGCCGCCCACCTCGAACCGTCCGGTCGGGTTCACCAGCAGCCGGTAGTCGCTCGTGTCGATCTCCAGGCCGGCCAGCTCGGGAGCGACCACCTGCTCGGCGACGTCCGGCGCCAGCATGCCGTTCAGGTCGACCGCCGCGGCGTGCTGGGCCGAGACGACGACCGTGTCCAGCCGGGCCGGGCGGCCGTCGCGGTACTCGATGGTGACCTGGGTCTTGCCGTCGGGCCGCAGGTAGGGAACCGCCCCGGAGCGGCGCACGTCCGCGAGGCGCCGGGCGAGGCGATGCGCCAGGCTGATCGGCAGCGGCAGCAGCTCGGGCGTCTCGTCGCAGGCGAAGCCGAACATCATGCCCTGGTCGCCGGCGCCCTGCCGGTCGAGGTCGTCGTCGGCGTCACCGGTGCGCTCCTCCAGCGCGGTGTCGACACCCTGCGCGATGTCCGCGGACTGGGTGCCGATGGAGACCAGGACGCCGCACGAGTTGCCGTCCAGGCCCTTGGTGGAGGAGTCGTAGCCGACCTCCACGATCTTCTCCCGCACGATCGCCGGGATGTCCGCGTAGGCGCTGGTGCTCACCTCGCCGGCCACGTGGGCCTGGCCGGTGGTCAGCAGCGTCTCCACCGCGACACGGCTCTGCGGATCGTCCTTGAGCAGCGCGTCCAGAACGGCATCGCTGATCTGATCGGCGAGCTTGTCGGGGTGCCCCTCGGCGACTGATTCCGACGTGAACAGGCGGCACCCGCTGGCGGCACTGGTCATGGGCGAATTCCTCTCCCCTGCCGATTTCCCATTGGCGATTACGAATGCAGTGGATACCCGGGCCGGCGTGGCGAACACGGTCTTGCAGCTTCCGGTCAAAGGGGAACGCGGCACCTTCCTGCCATCGCTGAATCGTTTGCCTCCAGGCCGCCGGGAAACCACATCAGCGTTATCGACGATTGCGAAGGAACGAGGTGCAGGACAGGTGTACGCAGATATCCGCGGTACCAGGATCTTCTTCGACGTCGACGGCATAGGTCTGGAGCGCGACGGCGCCACGATGCGCCCCAAACCGGTGATCTTCGTGCTCCCCGGCGGGCCGGGCGGCGACCACAGCCGGCTCAAGCCGGTCCTGGCCCCGCTCACCGACCGGGCGCAGCTGGTCTACCTCGACTACCGCGGCAGCGGCTGGTCCGCACCCACGTCGCCCGAGAACTACACGATGGACACCTTCGTGGACGACATCGAGGCGCTGCGCCGGCATCTCGGCCTCGACCGGATCGGGCTGCTCGGCATCTCGTACGGCGGCATGGTCGCGATGACCTACGCCACCCGTTACCAGCAGCATCTGGACCGGCTGATCCTGGTGGCGACCGCTCCCGACCGCCGGTTCATGGCGCGCGCCCAGGAGATCCTCGCCGAACGCGGCACCCCGCAGCAGCGGGCCGTCGCCGCCCGGCTGTTCAGCGGCAGCTTCGAGAGCGTGGACGACCTGCTCCACTACTTCGAGACGATGGGCACGATGTACGCCCGGCGCTTCGACGTGACCGAGGAGAAGTCGTTCCGGCCCCGGTTCAACCACGAGGAGATCAACGCCGCGTACGGCAGTGACCTCCACAAGTACGACGTGACCGCCCAGCTCTCCGGCATCACCGTGCCCACCCAGGTGATCGGGGCGCGCCACGACTGGATCTGCGCGCCGGAGTTCTCGGAGGAGATCGCCGACCGCATCCCCGGCGCCGAGCTGCGGATGTTCGAGGACAGCGGCCACAACGTGCAGGACGACGAGTACGACGCCTTCATCGGCGCGGTCCGCGACTTCCTCGACCGCACCGCGCAGGTTCCCGCCGGAAACAAGTGATCCGTCCGTTTCATCCCTAGAATGGAGTGAGGTTTTCCGCATGCCCTCCGTTGAGAAGTACGTGAAGTGGGACTACACCGAACTCGCCGCCACCTACACCCAGCGGCCGTCGTACGCGCCGAAGGCGATCGACCAGATCGTCGCCGCGACCGGCAAGCCCGCCCCGCGGGTGGCCGACGTCGGCGCGGGCAACGCCCACCTCACCGTCGACCTGCTCGCCCGCGGCTGTGTCGTGGACGCCGTCGAACCCAACGAGGCGATGCGCACGATCGGCATCGAGCGCACCAAGGACGGCACGGTCACCTGGCACGTCGGCGTCGGCGAGGACACCGGCCTGGAGACCGGGGCGTACGACCTGGTGACGTTCGGTTCCTCGTTCGCCACCACCGACCGGCTGCTGGCGCTGAAGGAGACCGCCCGGATCCTGCGCGACCGCGGCTGGTTCACCTGCATCTGGAACCACCGCGACCTCAACGACCCGATCCAGAACGAGGTCGAGAGCATCATCCGCCGGCGCATCCCGGACTACGGCTACGGCGTGCGGCGCGAGGACCAGGCGCCGGTGATCATCGAGAGCGGCCTGTTCGAGGAGCCGGCGACCCTGCGCGAGCGGGTCGTGCACCAGGTGCCGGTCGAGGACTGGCTGGCCGCGTGGCGATCGCACGGGATCCTGGAGAGCCAGGCCGGCGACCAGTTCCCGGCGATCCTCGAGGACATCGACAGCTACGTGCAGTCGCTCGGCTCCGACCAGCTGGAGATCCCGTACGAGACGGTGGGCTGGATCGCCCGGCTGCGACCGCGGCAGTGACCGGAACGGGCGGTGCCGGTGGCACCGCCCGCCGTCCGGCCGCATGCTGAAGATCCCAGGCCGCACCACAGGGAGGAAGATCGATGTCTGATGCCGCGCCGCCGGCCACGACCCGAGTCGCCCCGGCGCGGTCGGCCGGCCGTTCGTGGGCGATCGCCCTGCTGCTCGCGAGCGCCTCGTTCCTGGTGCTCTTCGACAGCCTCGCGGTCGCCACGGCACTGCCGGCCATCGGTGACGAGTTCGCGCTGCGGCCCGGCGTACTGCAGTGGGTGGTCAGCCTCTACTCGCTGACCATCGGCGCCTTTCTGGTCCTCGGCGGCCGGGTGTGCGACGTGTGGGGCCGCCGCCGGGTCATGCTCGCCGGCCTGGCGGTGTGCACCGGCGCCGGCCTGCTGGCCGGGCTCGCGCCGAACCTTCCGCTGCTGCTCGCCGGCCGGGCGCTGCAGGGCATCGCCGCCGCGTTCGCCCTGCCCGCCGCGCTCTCCACCGCCGCCGGCGAGTTCGACACCGAGCCGTGGCGCAGCCGGGTCTTCTCGGTGATCGCGTTCGCGGCCTGGTCGGCCGGGCTGGCCGGCGCCATGCTCGGCGGGGTGCTCACCACCCAGTTCGGGTGGCGCTGGGTGTTCCTGGTGACCGTGCCGGTCGGCGCGATCGCGCTGGCCGGTGCCTCGATGCTGCTGCCCGCGGACCGGCCGGGCACGGTGTCCGGCCAGCGGCTCAACGTGACCAGCGCGGTGCTGGTCAGCGCCGGACTGATCGTGCTGCTGCTCGGGTTGCAGGAGATCGGGCAGGACGGCGGCGGCGTACGCGCGAGCATTCTCGGCCTTGCCGGGCTCGCCCTGCTGGCGCTGCTGGTCGTGGTGGAGCGCCGCTCCGCGTACCCGATGGTCAAGCCCAGCCTGCTCGCGTCGCGACGCCGGGCCGGCAGCTACCTCGCGTTCGGCACCTACTGCGCCGGGTACACCGCGCTGATCGTGATCGGCAGCCAGGCGCTGCAGGAGAAGTACGGGCTCTCCGCCGACGCGGCCGGCCTGGCCCTGTCACCGGTCCTGGTGGGCGGCGCGATCAGCTCCACCCTCGGACCGCTGCTGATGCGCCGCTTCAGCTCACGCACCATCGTGGTGACCGCGATGACGGTCTGCGCGCTGTCGCTGAGCCTGATCGCCACCACCGACAGCGTGCCCCGGCTCATGCCCTGGCTGCTGCTGTGGGGCCTGTGCTCCGGGCCGATCTTCGTCGGGCTCACCCGCGAATGCATCAGCGACGCGCCCGAGGACGACCGCGGGACCGCTTCGGCGCTGTTCGAGAGCATGAGCCACGTCGGCGGGGCCCTCGCGGTGGCCGCCTTCATGACGATGCTCGGGGCCGGCATCACCTTCCGCTCGGTCGAGCTGACCGGAGCACTCGTGGTGGCGGCCGGCGCGCTGCTCACCCTGCTGGTCATCCCCCGGCGCTGAGACGCTAGAGCCAGCCGCGCTGGGCGGCCTGCACCCCGGCCTGGAAGCGGCTGACCGCCTGCAACCGGTCCAGCAGCTGCGAGACGTGCCGCCGCACGGTGCGCACCGACACCCCCATGCTGCGCGCGGCGGCCTCGTCGGTGGCGCCGAGAGCGAGCAGTTGCAGCAGGGTACGGTCGTTGCCGCTCAGCCCGTCGGCCGGCGCCCCGAGCGGCTGCGCGTGCTCCCAGCACGACTCGAACATCGCCGCCAGCGTGCCCGCCACCGCGGCGTCGTTGAGCACCAGCAGCTCCGTCTCGCCGTCGCCGTCGACCAGCAGGGCGGCCGCGGCCCGGTCGACCACGACCGCGGCGGCGGCCACCCGGGCCGTGGTCCGCACCTCGGCGCCGTCCCCGGTCAGGCGGCGAGCGTGAGCCACGTCGTCGGCGCGCACCAGCCGGTCGTGCGGGTAGAGCACCCGGATCGCCACGCCGCGGCGCAGCACCCGCCGGTCCAGGCCCGCCGACGCGCCGGTGAGCCCGGCGACCGTCGGGCGGCGCGTCTGCAACGCGACGATCTCGCGGTGCGCGCCGCGGACCAGTTCGTCGAGCTTGGCCTGCCGCAGCCGGCCCCGGATGCGCTGACCCGGCGAGTCCCCGCCGTCGCGCGACATCTGCGCCGCCATCAGCGCGGACAGGTGCACGCGGGCCTGCATGGCCTGCGCCCGCTCGCGGGCCGCGGCGGCCTCGATGTCGGCGAGCCGGCGGTCCACCACCACGTCCGGCGCGACCGGGGTCAGCCGGTCGGGCCGCTGCGTGTCGGCGGCCAGCATGCCGGCGGCGATCAGTGCCTGCCGGCTCGCGATCACCTCGTCCTCGGTGCCGCCGATCCGTTGGGCGATCTCGGCGGCGGTGCACTGCGGATGCCGCAGCCACATGGCGTAGACCCTCTGGTCGGCCGGTGTCAGCCCCAGCGCTTCGAGCATTCGTCATCCCCCCGCGTGCGATTCGGCGTCGGAGCGGAGCAGCGCCTCGACCACGGGCCGGAGCTCGCCGGCGACCAGGGCGTTGCCGCGATCACTGCAGTGCGGTCCCAGCTTGCCGTAGGAGAACAGCCCGGCCCGGTCCGGATCGTGGCGGAACCGGCCGGTCAGGTCGACGACCGGCAGGACGCCCGCCACCTCGGCGACGAAGCCGCGGTGGGCCGTCGCGCCGTCAGCGCGCTCCAGGTCGGCCAGCTGCGGGATGACGAGCAGGACGGGATGCTTGCCCGCCGCCCGGCACACCGCGGCGAACCGTTCGACCAGGGCCCGCATGAGCCGGCGCGCCTGCGGATCGGCGTAGAGCCGGGCCGTCCACCGGGCGTTGTCGCGCAGCACCACGCCGAACGCCGCACGGACCGCCTCCTCCCGGCGGCCGCGCGCCAGGCCGGCGACGAGATGGGCCAGCACCGGAAGGTGCCGGCGGCCCCGGCGGACCAGCCTCGGCAGGTACGGGAAGCGCAGCAGGTCCGGCCGGAACTTGCCGGTGTGAAAGGGGTCGAGAGCGGTGATCTCGGCGAGGCGGTCCCGGTAGGTCGCGTACTCCCCCGGCTCGCGTACCGCGCTGCCGTGCAGCCGCAGACCGTCCGCGCCCAGGGTGAAGCGGGGTTTGAAGGCCAGGACGTTGCCGTACTCGAAGTAGTGCTTCCAGTACGAGTGCACCCGGGCGATGGTCTCCGGGACCACGCCCATGACGACGACCTGCGACTCGAGCGTCGGCAGCTCCCGTTCCAGGCGCAGCAGCGCCTGGTCCAGGCCGTAGTTGCCGACGCCGTAGTTGGCGGCGTTGACCCCGAGCATCCGGGAGAGGTGGTGCGGCCAGGTCTGGTCGTCGGCGACCAGCCGGCAGAACGTGAACGAGTCACCGAAGCACGCCACGGCCGCCGGGTCCTGCTCGAAGCCCGGGTTGCGCCGGCGGCCGTGCTCGTCGACGGCGTAGCCGACCCGGCCGCGGTCGGTGACCTCGTCACCCCGCTCGCCGGGCCGCCGGCACCAGCCCAGCTCCGGGTCGAACGAGCGGGCGACGTGCTTCTCGACCAGGCCGGGGTCGATCGGCGGGGTCAGGTCGGCCGGGGTGATCAGCCAGGGGAAGACGGGTTTGAGGCGCTTGACGAGGACGCTGACGCCGTACTCGGCGGCGAGGTATCCACCGGCGAGAGCGGCCACGGTCCGGGCCCTCATCGGGCGGCCCGCTCGTGCAGCGCGGCGAGGATCCGGTCGGCCAGCTCGTCCGGTGTGCCGTCACGTCCCGAGCTGTCCAGCACCAGATCCGGATCGGCCGGCCGGGGGAACGGGATGTCGACGCCCACCACGTCGCGTTCGCGGCCCTGCAGCGCCGCCTGGTAGAGGCCCTTGGTGTCGCGGTCGACGACCACGTCCATCGGCACGTCCAGGAACACCTCGAAGTAGCTGGAGAAATGTTCCCGGTTCCACGCCTGCCACCGCGGGAAGATCGAGAGCACCGCGGCGACCACGTGGATGTTCTGCCGGTCGAGCATCAGGCAGAGCTTGCTGAGCCGGGCGGCGTTGACCTCGCGCCCGGCGACGTCGTGGGAGAGGTCGCCGCCCCAGACGTCGCGCAGCAGGTCGCCGTCGAGGTAGACGAGATTCGGCTGCTCCGCGCGCATGCGGGCGGCGAGCCGGGTGCCCACGGTGGTCTTGCCCGCGCCGGAGAGACCGATCAGCCAAACGATCATGAAAGTGCCTTCCGTTCCTCGTCGAATCGCAACTCGCCCCGGGCGATCAGGTCCTCGCAGACGGCGAGGTCCGTGCCGCTGTCCACCTCACCCCAGGCGCCCTCGCAGGCGACCGTCTCGACCCGCCGGCCCGCGTCCAGCAGCATCCGCAGCAGGCTGGTCATGTCCAGCGCGTCCACCTCGGCCGGCGTCAGCGCGTCCAGCACGGCCCGCACCGCCGACCAGGCCGCCGGGGTGAACCGCAGCAGCCCCATGTACTGGCCCTGCACCTCCCGCACGGTGGCCGGCCGGGCGCCGATCTCGCGCAGCGCGCCGTCCGGGGCCAGCCGGAACGTCTCGGCGTCGTCGCGCGGGTCGGCGAAACGCCGCCGCCACAGCTCGGCCCAGGCCGGGTCGTAGGCGATGGCCAGCTCGCCCGGCGCGGCGGCAAGCCGCCGCACGGTCGCCGCGGAATAGACGATGTCCGCGTACGAGACCACGCACGGCCCCGTGGTGAGCCACTGTTCGGCCGCGAGCAGGGAACCGACCATGTTGGTCTCGGCCCACCGGGTCGCGCGGAACACCGTCATGTCCTGGGTGTCGACCAGCTCCGAGCGGTATCCCACGACGACGGCCTGCTCGGTGATCCCGGCGGCGCCCAGCGCGGCCCGCTGCCAGTGCAGCAGCGGCCGGCCGGCCAGCGGCACCATGCACTTGGGCCGTTCGGCGGTCAGCCCACCGAGGCGGCTGCCCCGCCCGGCGGCGAGAATGACGCCCCTCACCAGGCACCTCCGAACTGCTCCCGGATCACCTGCCGGTCCTCCTCGGCGAGGTCCGCCGGCAGCCGCTCGGGATGCCACATCAGGCCCAGCAGCGGCTCGCTCTCGTGCCGTACCGCCTTGACGACCCGGTCCGGCCCGGTCGCCCACGCCCGCAGCGGCGGGCGCACCGTGGTCGCCGCCCAGTGGTGATAGCTGTTCACGGTCCGGCTGCGGGTCCCGATCGTCACGGTCTGCCGGGCCGCCACGTGCCCGCTGACCCGCTGCAACGGGACGCCGAAGCGGCGCAGCAGCAGCTGCATGCCGCGGCACACGGCCACGACCGGCAGGCCGCACTCGTACGCCACGTCGAGCAGCGCGTTCTCGGTGTGGTCGCGTTCGGGCGCCTGCCCGCCGAACTCGGCCAGGTCGTTGCCGCCGGTGAGCAGGATCCCGTGGACCGGCGCGGTGCGCACCAGCCGTACGGCGGCGTCGGCGTCGTTCGGCACCGGCATCCCGACCAGTCCGCAGGACCGCAGGAACGGCCACCACTGCTGGTCGAGCGCGTCGCTGCGGGTGCCGTGCTCCGGGTCGACGACCACGCGCTGGGTGACGGCGATACACGTCATCGCAGGATCTCCACCCGGTGGTTGAGGCAGTCGATCTTGAGGTGCTCGGCGGTCGACCAGCGGTTGTAGAGCACCTCCCCGGCCCCGATGACGGCCGGGATGCCGAACTGGTGCGCGCGGATCGCCATGTGCGAGTTCGCGCCGCCGTAACGGGTGATGAAACCGGCGACGCCCTCGGAGAAGATCCAGTCGTAGCCGGGGTCGCCGCTGGGCAGCATCAGGATCTTGCCCTTGAGGTCGGCCGGATGCGCCGAGACCAGCTCCACCCGCCCGCTCGCGCACGCCTGGGTCACGTAGTTCGGTTCCGTGCTGGGCAGGTGGAACGCCTTCACGTCGGCCGGCTCGGTGATCATCGGCGGGAGAACGAGCCGGCGGGTCAGCTCGTAACGCCGCCTGCCCTCGGCGGAGCGCCGGCGCAGCACGGTGGCCGGGCTCTCCGCGCCGCGGTGCAGCTCGTCAACGCAGTCCACATCGAGGTACGACATCTCCTCGGCGTCCATCCCGACACTGCGCCCCAGCTGGGTGAAGAGCGACAGGGCCTCGCTCAGGTGCCGGGTGAACTCGAACTTGGAGTTCTCCCGCAGCTCGATGCTGGTGATGATGAAGTTCAGCAGCCCGTACGCGTCCTGCTCCAGCCGGTGCTGGCGCAGCAGGTCGTCGATGAGGTGCATGGTCGGCGCCGGCAGCCGGAACGGCTCGGGCGCCTCCACCCGCAGCCGGGAGTTCGGCCAGTCGAAGTAGCCGTCCGGCTCCTCGTCGTAGCGCGGCGAGCGGATGTCGTAGGTGCCGGGGCGCAGAAAGCCGTAACGGCGCAGGAACTCGGCCCGCGACAGCCCGGAACGGTCGCGCAGCATGCGGTTGGTGACCGTGTCCAGCGAGGCCATCAGCCGGGCGACGTCCTGCTCGGTGAGCACCTCGGTGTCCACCAGCGAGCGCAGGATCTCGGTGGCAATGAACCCGAGCCGGGCGAACCCGGCGAACGCCAGGGTGCCGAACCGCCGGCAGTCCTCCAGCAGCCAGTAGATCTGCGTCGGCAGGTCCAGGTCGGACTGGCGCACCTCGCCGAGCTTGGCGCGCAGCGACGCGATGCTCGCCAGGTCCTCCCGGCGGGCCGGGTGCTCCGGGTCCATCAGCTGGTTGGTCAGGCTCCGCAGCGCGCTGACGATGTCGTCGCGCTCCTGCACGCTGAACAGGTGCTCGGCCTGGTTGCTCAGGCGTTCCTGCAGGGTGAGCGAGTAGCAGGAGAAGACGACGTCGAACTCCACCTTGTCGTGCAGCTCCGGGTTGGCGGCCAGCCGGTCGATGTAGTGGTCGACCAGCCGCTCGGCCAGCTCGTCGTCGATCGAGGCGGGGATCAGCGAGTTGCAGCTCTCCCGCACCCCGATGTAGGGCAGGCCGAAGAAGTCCACCATCAGCGGGAAGCCGCGGACGTCGCGGTAGCCGTACCGGGCGCGCTGGTCGGCCCAGAGGCCGTCGGTGATCAGCCGGCGGTAGAGCGAGAGGGCCAGCGGGCGCGGCCGGGTGCCCACGATCTCCGCCGGGTTCCAGTCCGGCATCACCCCGAACACCGCGCGCTTGCCGCACAGGTGGGGATGCGGCTGGGCAGCCGTACGGACCTTGGTCGCGATGGCGGTCAGCGCCTGCTCGTGCTCGGCGTTGTCGAGCAGGGTCTCGACCACCATCGGCCGCACCTGCAGCAGGTAGAGCTCGCCGGTGCCGTCGAACGCGAACTCGATGTCGAGGTTGTCGCGTTCCAGCAGGTCCTCCAGCTCCCGGGAGAGGTCGGTCAGCCGTTGCAGGCGCGGATCGCCGCGGCCGGTGCCGTTGGTCTTCCAGGCGTAGAAGGTGCGCAGCCGGGCCCGCGCCCCGCTGGTCACCGCCGCGGAGTCACCGTCCTCCTCGTAGTTGATGACCAGGTACGGCGCGCCGGTGTTGGGATCGCAGGTGAACACCACCCCGGTCATGGTGGCGTTGACGACCAGCGGCTGCACCAGCACCAGTTCCTCGCCCAGACCGTCCAGCGCCGCCGTCTCCGGCCGCTGCCGGTAGGAGTCGATGACCGCGTCGACCGCCTCACGCAGCGCCTCCCGGCCGGCCACCCCGGCCACCGAGAGGTAGCTGCCCGGCATCAGGGTCCCCGCGTCGTCCTCCCTGCGGGTGCTGCTGCGCACGATCAGCGGTTGGTTGCCCCACGGCCGGCTCAGCACGTCGTCGAGGAGCTTGTCCGGGTCGGACTCCCAGTCGTCGACCGGGAAGTACAGCAGGGGCAGCACACGGGCCGCGCGAACCAGTGGGGCCAACTGCTCCAGCGTCTCGGCCTTGGAACCGAGCAGGGCGGCCGGTGCCGGAGAGGTCAAGGCAGGATGGTGTAACGCCATGATGCTCCTTCGTTTCCGGGCGTGCTGAGGGCAGCGGGAATCCCGTCCTGACGTGGTGGATGCGCCCAGCGATGCGTCGCCGCCGGTAAGCGCCGGAGAGGCGAAGCGGAGGTGAACATCCGCTACGCCGGTCGATCTTCACTCGTTCTTTGGAGTCTTTCAGGTAACTCCCCGCCGAACGTTCTGCTACCCGGGTGAACATCGGATTAACGACCGCGTGCTTGCGTTATCTGAAGTCGCGCCACAGTGGACAGAAGCTGGGGTATTGCGCGACGCCCGAGACTGTTAACGGATAGACCGGCGACATTGTCATATCCGTGTGATAGCGTGCCGCTCCCCCGCCGGCGGGACGCTACTCCCTCGCTGGTGGGAGGTGTTCCGGCGGGCCGGTTCGTAACGTGAGCCGCATGAGATCAAGCCGCCTCCGTGCCGCCTGGAGGTCCGCTCACGCCCCGGTGGCCGGAGTGCCCCGCTGGGCGCGAATCACCGCCTACGCCGTCCCGCTCGTGGTGCTCCCGTCCGGCATCTGGCGGCTGCCGGCCGTGTTCCGCGACGACGCCACGCTCGGCGGGCGGATCTACCTCGTCTGCCTGTCGATCGTCGCGGAGCTGGTGGCGTTCACCGCTGTCGGGCTCATCGCCGCCTGGGGCGAACGCTTCCCCCGCTGGATCCCCGGCCTGGGCGGCCGCCGGGTGCCGACGCCCGCCGCCCTCATCCCCGCGGCGCTCGGCACCACCGCCGCCGCCGCGGAGACCGTCTGTTGTCGCTGACCGATCAGAGAGGGAGACGCCATGGCGAGTCCGCGCGTGGAGCTTGACACCCGATCGGCCGAGGCCATCGACGGCCGCCATCTGCGGGCCGTCGCCTTCCAGGAGGTTCGCCTCCAATACCTGAGGAAGATCCCCCATCGGGTACGGGCCGGGGCGCGCATCCTGGTCATCGGCGGGGGTCGCGGCACCCTGCCCGCCGGACTGGCCGCCCTCGGCCTCGACGTCACCAGCGCCGACCCGTCCCCGGTCGCCACCGAGCTGGCCACCGCGGCGGTCGCGGGCGTCACCTTCACGACCGCCGCCGCCGAGGACCTGCCGTTCCCGGACGCGTCGTTCGACGTCGTCTACTGTGCCGACACGTTCGAGATCACCGGCGACCTCGACGCGGTGATCCGCGAGGCGGCCCGGGTCCTGCGGCCCGGCGGCACTCTCGTCTACGACACGGTCAACCGCACGGCGCCCGGCCGCGCGGTCTATCTCGGCGCGTTCCAGGGTTTCCGGTTCACCCGCATCATGCCGCCCGGCCGCTACGCCGCCGCGCGGCTGCGCCCACCGGCCGAGGTCGCCCGCGTCCTGGCCGCGCACGGCCTGCACAGCGAGGACGTCTGCGGATTCAGACCGGCCAGCGTCGTGCGCCTGGTCACCGCGGTCCTGCGCCGCCGCCGCGGCCGCCTCACCGACGACGAGGTCGGCCCGCTGACCGGTTTCGTCCTGGACCCGAAGGGGCCGCCGCTGGTCACCTACCTCGGCTGGGCCGCCAAACCCGATGCCGCTTGAGGCCGCCCACCGGCCGCTGCGGGCGGTCTGCGGTGCGCTGACCACCACGGTCGCGGTGTCGGTCCCGGTGTTCCTGGTCGGCGGCCTGGCGGTGCAGATCGGCGGTGAGCTCGGGTTCTCGGCGGCCGGGACAGGTCTCGCCATGGCGGCCTACTTCGGCGCGAGTGCGCTGGCATCAATGCCTGCCGGTGCGCTCGTGGAGCGGCACGGGGCGGCGCTGATCTCCCGCTGCGGCATCGCCCTGTCCATCGCGTCGCTGCTCGCCGTCGCGCTGGCCGCCCGGTCACTGGCGACTCTGGTCGGCATCCTGGTGATCGGCGCCGTCGGCAATGCGATGGGCCAGCTGGCCGGCAACGCCAGCCTGGCACGCCGGGTTCCGGTTCGCCGGCAGGGGCTTTCGTTCGGCGTGAAGCAGGCGGCCATCCCGATCTGCACGCTGCTGTCCGGCGCGGCCGTGCCGGTCGTGGCGCTCACGTTCGGCTGGCGCTGGGCCTTCGCCGGCGCGGCGGCGCTGTGCCTGCCCGCTTTCCTGCTCGCGCCTGACGACACGGCGGCCGGGGCGTCCTTCGAGACGGCGCGACGCTCCCGGCGTACCTCGAGGGCTCTGTTGGTCGTCGGTGTCGCCGCGGCGCTCGGCGCCGCTGGCGCCAAGGCGCTCGGCGCGTTCCTGGTGTTGTCGGCCGCGGAGCGCGGCGTCTCCCCCGGACTGGCCGGCGCGGCCCTCACCGTGGGCAGTGTCATCTGCGTCGGCGCCCGCGTGCTCGGCGGCTGGCAGGCCGATCGCCATCCGCGCCACCAGGTCGCGGTGGTGGCCGGGCTGCTGGCCGGTGGATCGGTGGGCCTCCTGCTCCTCGCCGCACCAGGCCCGGCGCCCCTGCTGGCCGGTGTGCTTGTGGGGTTCGGGCTCGGCTGGTCGTGGCCGGGGCTGATGAACTTCGCGGTGGTCCGCCTGCACCCACGGGCCCCGGCCACGGCCAGCGCGGTCACGCTCACCGGCGCCCAGACCGGCGCGTGCCTGGGGCCGCTGGGTCTGGGCGCCGTCGCTCAGGCGGCGGGATACCCGGCCATGTGGATCACTGCCTCGCTGGCGATGGCCGGCGCGGCCGCGCTGATGGTGCTCAGCGGCCGCGCGCTGCGGCCTCACGTGGGTGGCAGGTCGATCCAGGCGCGGACCGCCTCGTGAGCGTCCGGCGTGTCCGGGTCGAGTGAGGTGTCGTCGACCACCTGGGTGCCGGCCGTGCCGTAGGTGATCGCCGCCGAGCGGTTGGTGGTGCCGGTGATCTCACCCCAGTGCTCGACCGTCTCCCACGAGCCGCGGGTGTACTTGTACTGCACGACGGTGCCCTCCAGCACGGACAGCGTGGTCTCCCAGATGCCCGGCTCGACCTGGGTCATGGCGACCTTCCCCGGATCCCACGGCCCGAGCTCGGGCAGGGAACCCGGCAGGTGGACGATGTCGCCGGGCGGAGTGTTGGCCGGCACCCGGACCCGCCAGGTCACCCGGACCGGCTGCGGCGTGGTGTGCCGGCTGACCTCGTTGGACGGGATCGACACGCGCCCTCCGACGACCGCCCGGACGACGTAGGCGTAGGTGGTGTCCACGGCCACAGTGCTGTCCACATAGGAGTTCGTACCGGCCGGGACGGTGGCGATCGGGGCGCCGTAGACGCCGTCGGCCGTGCGCCGGAACACCTGGTGGGCGGCGCCGGGGACGGGATCCCAGGCCAGCGCGACCATCGATCCGGCGAAGCGGGTGACGGTCAGGTTCGCCGGGGCCGCCACCGCGGGCCGTTCGAGCCGGACGACGGCGCGATGCCCGTCCACGGTGATCACCGCGCGGTCACCGGTCAGGCGCGCCTGGAACAGGACGGTCGCCGCGGTTGCGGGGTCGACGCGGACGTAGCGGGTCTGCCGGATGTCCGTGCCGCGCACCGCCATGACGACGTCGGCGCCACCGGGAACGGTTCCCCGGTTGGCGACCGTGGCCCTGATCGTCACGATGTCGCCGTCCTCGGCGACGGCCGGCACGTCGAGCGCGGTGACCCGCGGCCTCGGCTCGGCATAGCGCGGCAGGGCGGCGCGATCCGCGGCGGTGGCGGGACGGAAGCGTACGGCCTGACCGCCGCCCCGTTCCAGGGCCGCTACAAAGGTGTCGTGCCGGGTGACGAGTGACCGGTTGACCGCCAGCGGCGTGGGATGGGTGGCGTAGTCGGTCGCCGCCGCGTCGGTGTACGACTCGGCGACCCACAGGCCGTGGCCGAGGAAGTCCAGCCGGTACCGCAGGGTCTGCGCGCGCTCGCCGGTCATTGCGCCCACGTACCACTGCGATCCGGCCCGTCGCGCGGTCACCAGATGATCGGCGACCCGGGCGGACAGCACCCGGCTCTCGTCCCAGTCGGCCGGCACCTCCTCGATGAACTTCAGGCCCGGCGCGCCGGCATAGTGCTCCGGAAGATCAGCGGCCATCTGTACGCCGGAGAAGTAGTTGACGTAGTACGCCAGCTGTTTCGCCACCGTCGTGTGCACCCGCCGGCCCTGGCCCTGCGGATCCCAGAGGATGTTCATGATCCCGGGGGTGTAGTCCATCGGCCCGGACAGCATCCGGGTGAACGGGATGGTCAGCGTGTGCACCGGTGGGTTCCCGGCCGAGAACGCGTCGTACTCCTGCCCGCGCACCGCCTCGCGGGACAGCGCGTTCGGGAAGGTGCGGGTCTCGCCGGTCGCGTGCACGCACTCGTGGCAGAACACGTTGATCCGGTGCTCCGCCGCCTTCGCCAGCACCAGCCGGAAGTGGTTCACCGCGCCCTGCGAGTACGCGTACTGCCCGGGGATCGCGCCGACGTACCCGGTCTTCAGGTAGTGGATGCCGAGCCGCTCGTACAGGGCGAACGCCTCGTCGAGCTGCGCCTCGTAGTTGGCGAGGTTCGCCCCCGTCTCGTTGTGCGCGACGAACTCCACGCCCTTGCTCCTGCCGTAGGCGACCACGCCCTCCAGGTCGAAGTCGTCCGCCGGGGTGGTGTAGCTCTGGTCCGCCCAGGAGCCCTCCCACCCCTTGTTCCAGCCTTCGGCGAGCACCCCGCCGATGCCGTGCGCGGCCGCGAAATCCATGTAGCTCTTGGTGCGCTCGGTGGTCGCGCCGTGCCGCGGGCCCTCCTCCCACGTGTACTGCTGGTGCTGCATCGCCCACCAGATGCCGACGTACTTCAGCGGTTTGATCCAGGAGGTGTCCGCGGCGCAGACCGCCGCGCACGGCGGGTTGAGGTTCTCCAGCAGGTGCGAGTCGATCAGCCCGCCCGCGCCCGGTGTGATGGTGAGGGCCCGCCACGGTGTGGCGCGGCCGGTCGTGGTGACCACCGCGGCCGCCCGTCCGGGCGTCGGGGTCAGCGCGGCGCGGAGCCGGCCGGGCTCGCGGACCAGCGTCATCGCCGCGTAGTCCACCAGGTCGGCCTCGTGGATCGACAGGTGGGTGCCGTCCGGCCAGCGGAACGTGGCCGGTGTCATCGTGTCGCCCATGGCGCTGTACCGCGACTGCTGCCACAGCTGCTCGTCGCCGTCGAAGGCCAGGCTGCGCGGCGACCACCAGGCGTCCGGGTCGCCGGCCAGCGCGAACTCGGTGACCTCGTCCGCGATCTCCAGGCTCGGCAGACCGGGCTGGCGCGGGATCGCGTACCGCAACGCGATCCCGTCGTCGTAGGCCCGGACGATCAGATCGAAGACCCGGCCGTCGGCCTGCCGCAGGCCGACGGTCAGCTCGCGGTGGTGGTCGCGCACGGTGGCGTCGGCGCCCCAGACCGGCCGCCAGGTGGCGTCTCCGGTACGGGTCGCGACGCGCGTCACCGCCACCCCGGCGCCGAGTGTCGACCCGTCGGCCAGCCGCAGACCGAGCGCCGACGGCAGCACGACCGTACGGCTGCCGCGCCGCACCGCATAGCGCAGCTGACCGTCCTGTGTGGTCACGCTGAGCGTCAGCCGGCCGTCCGGCGACGACACCTTCGCCGCCGTGCCGGAGGTGGCCGTGGCGACGCCGGGCACGCCGACCGCCACCGCGAAGACGAGGGCGGCGGCCGCCCTCAGCAGGCTTCTCATGGCACACCTCCGCAACCGGTTTCGTTGACCGCAGTCAACGCCCGTGCCGCGCAACAGGTCAACGTCGATCGATGCGTATGCTCGGCATCTGAAACCGGTTACTCTGCGGTGCATGGACCCCACGGCCCGGCGGCTGAACATGGCGGACGTCGCCGCGCTGGCCGGCGTCTCCAAGGCGACCGTCTCACGGGTGCTGAGCGGCGCACCCGGCGTCTCCGACGAGACCCGCGCCCGCGTCAAAGCTCTGGTCGACGAGTTGTCCTACGTCGTCTCGCCGGACGCCGCGCGGCTCAGCCGCGGATCCACCGGCCGGGTGGCCGTGGTCATGCCACAGACCACGACCTGGTTCTACAGCGCGGTGCTGTCCGGCGTGCTGTCGGTGCTGCGGCCGGAAGGCTTCGACACGCTCGTCTACCAGGTCGCCGACGACCGGGAGAGCCGCCGGTTCTTCGCGGACCTGCCGCTGCGCCGCCAGGTCGACGCGGTCATCGTGGTCGCCTTCCCGGTCAGCGAGTTCGAACAGCGGCAGCTCGCCGCGCTCGGCGTGCCGGTGGTCATCGCCGGTGGGGCGCTCGCCGACCATCCGCATGTGCGCATCGACGACGCCGCGGCGGCCCGCCAGGCGGTCACCCACCTCATCCGGGCCGGGCACGAGCGCATCGCGATGATCAACGCGGCGCTCTCCCCGGAGCGGCCCTACGCGCCGCCGATGGACCGGATGTACGGCTACCGCACCGCCCTCGACGAGGCCGGGCTCGACGCCGACCCGCAGCTCGAGGTGGACGTGCCGTGGAGCGTCACGATGGGCGCCGAGGGCATGGACCGGCTGCTGAGCGCGGACCGTCCCCCGACCGCGGTCTTCGCCTTCTCCGACGAGGTGGCGACCGGAGCGCTGCGCAGTCTGCGGCGCGCCGGGATCGCGGTGCCCCACGCGATCTCCGTCATCGGCATCGACGACCACCCGGTCGCCGAGCTCCTGGATCTGACCACCGTGCGGCAGCCCGTCGAACTGCAGGGCACCCGCGCGGCCGAGATGACCCTCGCGCTGCTCGGCGGCGACCCGGGCATCCAGCCTCAGCTGACGTTGCCGACCCACCTGGTCATCCGCGGCACGACCGCCCCCGCGGAGCCCCGTGGCCGCACCGGCGACCACGGGACTCCGGGCGGATCCGGGGTTACTGCAGGGTGAGCTTCATCGTGTTGTTCGGGCCGGACAGCAGCAGGGTCAGCAGCGGCGTGAGCAGCCCGCACCCCTTGAACGGCGGGATCGTGTAGGTGCCCTCCATGGTGATGGGCTTGAACAGCTCCACCGGGGAGGTGTTGTTCAGCGTCAGCGTCGACGGCCGCACCGTGCGGCACCCCTGCTTCACCAGGTTGATCCGCGGGAAGGCGTCCTGGTGCACGTCGACGACCTGCAGCGTGAAGGTGGTCGTGGTCGACAGCTTGGACGCGCCCAGATCGATGGTGCCGGTCAGCCCACCCACCGGCACGATCTTCACCGTCGAGGTGGTCCCGATCAGATGGGCGAGTTTCATCTTCGCGGTGAGGTCGGCGAGGTTGGCGCTGCCGGTGACCGTGTTGGTGTCCAGATCGATCAGAGTCTGCACGGACGACGTCGGGACGGCGACGTCGACGTTCGGTTTGGCGAGGTGCGTCGTACCCGTGACGTTGTTGAAGTTGATCGCGATCGGCGCGGCCTGCGCCGGTGTGGCGACGGTGATGGTGGCGGCGGCCCCGAGCAGGGCCGTCGCAGCGAGCATGATGGTGCGACGAAGGTGACCCACGGTTCCTCCAGAGTGCGTCCGAAATGTACGCGAACCGGCATGCCGACCCGAGGTTACCCGAGGGTAGCTTTCGAAGGAAGCTGGTCACGGCCACTTTCTGCCTGACGTCTGTCGATGCGAGCGGCGAGGTGGGCCATCTGTCCATGACATGACTGACGGACACGGGGAACGGGTCGACTGTGGGAATGTGAAGGGCTTCGCCATGCGCTGGTTGGCCCGCGCATTCGTCGTTCTGCTCGCCTGTGCGCCGGCCGTGGGCGCCGCCGTGCCTTCCGCGGGTTCACTGCGGGAGCCCTACTTCGGCGCTCAGGCCACGCCCGCCCAGGCCCTGCCCGGCCGGGACATCACGGTCGACCTGTCGAACCTCGACAAAGACGACCGCTACTACATGACCGCCTGCAAGGTCTGGTTCGCAAGTGAGCCGAAGCAAGCGGCGAGTTGTCCCATGGAGCGCGAATCGCCGTTCAAGGCCTCCATCAAGATCACTGTGCCTGCGCCACGCGGAGGCGACCTCGACCGCCTTCACTGGGAGGTGTCCTACTCCGCGGGCGACTCGGTGGAGGGCCCATCCCGCCCCCTCCAGGAGACCGACGTGGTGCCGTTCACCATCCTGCGGGTCGACGTCACCACCGAACCGGTGGTGGCGACACCGGGGGAACCTCTGAAGGTGGTCTTCTCCACACCGACACCTAACCTGCAGATTCACGGCTGCTACGCCACCTTCGCCGAGCTCACCAGCGAGTGTGACAGCATCCCGGCCGCTAACAAGGAAATCGAGATCGCCGTCCCCGACCACGTCCCTCCAGGCAAGCCGCTGGACCTGACATGGGTGTTCAACATCGTCTACACCGGTTCGGATCCGCCACTGGAGGACAAGGACTTCGGCGAGATCGAAGTCAGGATCGCACCGCCGCCTCCGCAGTTCGGCGTGTCGTCCTCGACCGCGCAACCGGGCATGCCCCTCGTCGTCAGCTTCCGCAGCAACACCACCGGAGTCACCGTCGACGAATGCGCGATCGAGTACCAGGGCCGGGTCCCGTGCAGTTCGGCCGATACCGCGGTGATCACGGTCCCCCGGGACGCTCGCGTGGGCAGCATGCTGCGGATCCCGTGGTCGCTGTCCTACCGGAGCAGCCGTCCTGACGAGCAGGACGACGACGACGCTGGAACCCTGGAGATCCCGGTGGTCGTGGAACTGGAGCGGTTCACCGTGACCGCCCAGCCCAGCAGAGGTTCTCCCCTCGATGAGATCACGCTGACGATCACCCCGGCGTTCCGCGGAATCACGATCGGCGGCTGCATGGCATTCTTCCCGAACGACACCGGGGCGAAATGCCAGGCCACCGACGAACGTTGGTTCGTGCGGACCCGGGTGCCCGCCGGAACCTTGCCGGGCTCGACGCTGCTGCGCTGGGGTGTGGCCTCGGTGGACGACGCCGGCGAACCGCTCTCGGACAACGGAGACCTACCCTTCGAGGTGCTGCCGCCCCGCACGACCAAGTCACCCACCACCACCCCGTCACGGAACGGCCCGACCACGCTGCCCCCGACCGAACTGCCGCCGACCGAGGAGTCGACGACACCGGCCCCCACCTCGACCGAGAGGCCGCCCGCAGCGTTCGTGGCCCGCACCGATCCGGAAGCCGCCAAGCCCGGCGGACCCGTCAACCTCTCCGTATCGGCGCTGACTCCCGGCACGGACATCACCGGCTGCCGTGCCGCGTTCAGCGGGGAACGAGTCGTGCCCTGCGACGGCGCCGGCGACCGCTGGACCGCAGAACTCACGGTTCCTGACGACGCCGAACCGGGCGATCTCCCGCTGCTCTGGGACGTCGCGGCCCGGACCGGTTCCGACAGGGGCACGATCGCCTACCGGGTGCTGGGCGGCGATCAGTCCGAAGCGCAGTTCGGCGTGCAGGTCGAACCCGCATCGGTGCGGCCCGGCGAGCACGTCCGGGTCACCCATCAGACGTTCGACAACAGCCCGGCGATCACCGGGTGCACCGCCGGCATCGCGCCCGGCGGAGTGCTCGCCGACTGCACCCGGACCGCCGCCGGCTGGGTCACCGACGTGATCGTGCCGAAGGAGGCGCCGCCCGGCACCGCGATTCTGGTCTGGCAGGTCACCTATGCCTCCGCTGAAGCCGCCGACACAGCCACCGCCGACGGCCGGACCAGCGTGGGCGTGTTGGACGCCGCCCAGCCGGAGACCCGGAGCTGGTGGAACAGGTCGCTGGGAGTCATCTGGCGGGCAGCGGCAGTGATCCTCCTCGGAGCGGCGTTCATCGGCGGCCGGATCCTGATCCGCCGCGTCTTCAGCCGCATACCGCCCAATCCGCCCAGGATTCCCGCCGAAGATCCCCGAATGCCGGATGGCGTCGACGTCGTAGCCGTCTTACCGCCCAGCCCGCCGCTGGCGACAGTCGGCGAGCCGGACGCAGCGCCGCGCCGGCTGATCCGGCTGGTTGTCCGGCAGCCGCCACCAGGGATCCGCGTCCGCGAGGAGGCGCTATGAGCGAGACCGCAACGCCGCCCATCCGTGCCCTGTTCTTCGACAACCCTGGCGACGCCGCCGCCCAGCTGGCCGAGGCCCTACGCTCCGGTGCGGCGGCTGAGGAGATCCGCAACGGCCTGGGCCGGATGCCGGCAGCCGGCAAGGACGCCGTGCTCGCCGAGGTCGGCACCGTTGCCGACGGCATCCTGGACATGGGCGTGATCGATATCTTCGAGCAGAGCTGGAACCGGTTCACCTCCCTGCGGGACGCGGCCACCCGGAGCCTGACCAACCCCGGCGGCGAGGAGCTGGTGGAGATGGCCACGCACAGCGCGTCCTTCGACTTCCAGCCCAGCGTCGAGGTGCACCTCGCCGACCTGCCGGTGGCCACGGTCGGCCTGCACGCCGCGCTGGGATTCACGATGCGCGGGCTGATCGGCGTGGTGGTCGACGGCGCGCTCGTCGCCCTCCGGGCCGGCACCTGGGACTGCGACGGCACCCTGTCGCTGGCCGGCCAGCAGGTCGCGCACCGGCAGGGCACGGTGGACATGCCCACTGAGATCCGCTTCCGCAGGCCGATCCCGCTGCTGCCGAACCCACCGACCGGCGAGTGACGCTCACCGGGAGGAGAGGTAGTCCTGCGCGACCGCCCGCAGCCGCCCGTGCACACCCTCGTAGGCGTCCGCCGCACCGAGGTACCGCTTGGCCACCTTCGCCAGCATCGTGTAGTTCGGGTCGCACACGTTGCCGACCGGCGCCTGCCCGGCCTGGCTGATCAGCTGGTAGGCGTCCAGGTGGTCCAGCCCGACCAGGTCCGCCGTCCACGTCACCAGGTCGTGCTGGCTCATCCGGTACGCGTCCTCCAGCGGCCGCGCCGACCCCGCCGACATCAGCGCCTCGTCGGTCTCGAAGCGCGGCGTCGGCGTCCCCACTCCCTTGATCACGTCGACGATCAGCACGGTGTTCATCGCGGCCTCGACCGCGGTGCCGCAGACCTCGCCCTCGCCCTGCCGGCAGTGACCGTCACCGAGGGCGAACAGCGCACCGGCCACGTTCACCCCGAAGTACGCGGTCACGCCGGCCCGCAGCTCCGGCGTGTCCATGTTGCCGCCGTGGGCGTCCGGGACGATCGTCATCCGGCTCTCGAACGCCGCGGGCGCGACTCCCGCCGTACCGTGCATGGGGTCCAGGGGAAGCTCCGTGCTGAAGTCGCCGCGCCGGGCGTGATAACGCACGACGCCCGCGTCGACATCGACGTCGTAACGCCACACCACCTCGTCCAGCGGCGGGTGCAGCATGGCCGTGGTGTGCGTGGTGGTCAGCGCGCCGAAGTGCGGGAACGTCGAGGAGACCGCCCAGTCGCGGGCCGGCACGATCTCGGCAAAGTGCACGGCGAGGGTGTCGCCCGGTTCGGCGCCCTCGATGTGGAACGGGCCGGTCACCGGGTTGAGGTAGGGGAACTCGCAGACCTGGGACGGCAGGTCGTCGACGGTGCGGACCCGGCCGCCGAAGCAGTCCTCGGTGTAGAGCTCCAGGATCGTCCCGGGCTTGACCCGGCGCACCGGCTCACGGCCGCCGAACGTGTAGGACAACTCGTCCGCGGCGGGGCGGTACTTGACCACCTCGGTCACTGCTTGCTCCCTTCGGCGAGGCCGGCCAGCTCGGGGCGACGGCCGGTCAGGTAGAAGGTGATCAGGACGATCACCCCGATGCCCAGCCACAGGAAGCCGAGCGTCTGGGCGGCGATGTCCGCGTTGATCACCACGTAGAGCAGGATCAGGAAGCCGATCACCGGCCCGACCAGGTGCCGCAGCCAGTCGCGGCTGCGCTGGCGCACCACGTAGTGGACCACCACGGCGACGTGCAGCGCCAGGAACGCGGTCATCGCGCCGAAGTTGACCAGGGTGGAGAGCAGCGAGATGCCGTCGTCGCGGGTGGCCATGTAGAGGCCCAGCACCAGCGACACGGCCGCGACCACCAGGGTGGCGTTGGCCGGGACCCGGTGCTTCTCGTTGATCCGGGCCAGGAACCGCGGCATCTGCCGGTCGCGGGCCATCGCGTAGAGCAGCCGGCTGGTGGCGGCCTGGGCGACCAGTGAGTTGGCGAAACCCCAGGCGATCGCGGTGGCCAGAGCGGTCAGGCTGGCCAGCCAGCCGCCACCGGCGGCACGCGCGGCATCGTAGAAGGCGGTGCCTTCCGGGTCGCCGTTGGCGAGCAGGCCGGGCGCGTCCGGCACCAGCAGCGACGCCACCCAGGTCTGCACGATGAACAGGACGCCGGCGAGCAGCAGCGCGGCGACCATGGCCTTGCCGATCCGGCGGGCCTCCTCGCGGCTCTCCTCGGCGAGCATCGAGATGCCGTCGAAGCCGAGGAACGACAGCACCGCGATGGACACCGCGCCGAACACCACCGACCAGGAGAAGGTGTCCGCGTTGAACAGTGGGCTGAACGAGAAGCCGGCGCCCTTGCCGGAGGCCAGCGCGCCGATGCCGATCGCCAGGAAGATGGCCAGCACGATCAGCTCGGCGATGAGCATGATCTTGTTGACCCGCGCGGTCATCTGGATGCCCAGGAAGTTGACGATCGTGTTGAGCAGCACGAAGGCGATCAGCCACAGCCACACCGGGATGCCCGGCACGAGCGAGTGCATGGCCACGCTGGCGACCAGGTAGAGCAGGCCCGGCACCAGCACGTAGTCGAGCAGGATCACCCAGCCGGCGAGGAAGCCTACCGGGGGCGCGATGCCGCGCCCGGCGTAGCTGTACACCGAGCCGGCCATCGGGAACGCCCGGACCATCTGGGCGTAGGAGAGGGCGGTGAACATCATCGCGACCATGCCGATGACGTACGCCAGCGCCACCATGCCGCCGGAGCCGCTGTAGACGCTGCCGAAGATGCCGAACGGCGCGATCGGGACCATGAAGATGAGCCCGTAGATCAGGAGGTCGGTGAAGCTGAGCGAACGACTGAGTTCCTGGCGGTAGCCGTACTTCTCGAGACTGGCGGTGGCCGGTGCTTCCGGTGGCTGAGCCATGCGATCCCCCTTCAACGCTTGAGGGGCGACGCTAATCCAAAAGCTTTCCTTAGAAAAGGTTTCTGGAGAAAGGTTTTACAGGCTGTCGATGATTCGGAGGTCCAGGCCGTCCGCGCGGGCGACGTAGACCGGCTGCACCGCATGCCGGTCACGCAGCACGAACCGCCCGCGGCCGCCAGCGCGGCCAGCAACCGCACCCCGTCGTACGCGCCCTCGCCGTGCCCGTTGAGTACCGGGGCGTCCCGGCCGAACCGCCCCGCGTACCGCTCCCCGAAGTCCAGCGCGGCATCGGTCGCCAGGGCGGCGAAGTAGCCCATCGCCGCGTACAGCTCGCCGGTGCCGTCGCCACCCGCACCGAGCAGGCCGTTCTCCTCCAGCGCCGCGCACACCCGGGCCACCCGGCCGGCGCCCGCCGACGTGGCGAACACCCGGTTGAACCGCACCAGGTCGCTGCCGACCAGGGTGAGCAGCACCGCGTCGACCCGGGCGGCCAGCACCTCGGCCACCAGCGCCTCCGCGTCCGCGGCGCCGCACGGCACCAGCCGCTCACCGGCCACCCCGGCGCCGGCCCGGATCAGATGCCGGCGGGCCACCTCGTGCACCCGGCGCGGCCACACGTAGTCGTTGCCCAGCAACATCCACCGCCGGGCCCGGCCGGTCAGCAGCCGGTCCAGCGCCGGCCGCAGCTGTCGCTGCGGCGTCTCCCCCAGCAGAAAGACCCCCGGGGTACGTTCACCGCCCTCGTACGGCGGGGTGAAGACGTACGGGATCCGGCCGCCCAGCACCCGGGTCAGCGCCACCCGGACGTCGCTGGTGTGCGTGCCCACCACCGCGGCGAGGGCGTTCGCCCGGACCAGTTCGGCCACCTCGGCCGCCACCGCGGCCGGTGGGCGCCCGCCGTCGACGAGCGTCAGCTCCACCGGCCGGCCCAGGATCCCGCCGGCCGCGTTCAGCTCGGCGGCGGCGAGCACGGCGCAGTTCAGTGCCGACGGCGCGAGCAGCCCGAGCGTGCCGGAGGTCGGCACCACCACGCCGATCCGCACGGCCTCACCCGGGTCGGGGGCGAGCAGCCGGGCCTCCAGCGGATCGGTGACCAGAACGACGTCGTCGGGCATCCGAGTATCTTCGCTGAAAGCCGTACGAAAAAGGGGGCACCGGAGTTGGCCGGGACGGAACTGCGTGCGCACCTGTCGTACCTGCTCAGCGAGACCGAACGTGAGATCAACCGGCAGCTGGCAGCCGGGCTGGCCGCCGAGGGCGTCAGCGTCGAGCAGTGGCGCATCCTGCGGGCGCTCTCCGACGGGCGCGGCCACTCGATGACCGACCTGGCCGAGGCCGTGCTGATGCCGCACCCCACCCTCACCAAGGCCGTCGACCGCCTGGTGGACAGCGCGGTGATCTACCGCCGGCAGGACACCGCCGACCGCCGCCGGGTCGCCGTCTACCTCTCCGACCTCGGCCGCGAGCTGGTCGCCCGACTGGACCGCCGGGCCGCCGAGCATCACGCCGAGGTGGCGGCCACGTTCGGCGCCGAGCGCACCGAGCGCCTCATCCGGGAACTGGAGGCGCTGGCCGCCGCCTGCCGGGTCCGGAACAATTCCACTGACCGCTGATTGTGACCGCGGCCGACACACGGGCCCAATCTGCTCAAACACCGCAGTAGCTCGTTTCATCCCGGCAAAACACCCGGTTGTCGGTGCGCAAATCAGCGCCCGGTGACGAATCGGTCACCTTGGATCTTATCTCGCCCTGACCTGCCCGGACGCTCCGGCCGTAGTACGCCGCCGGAGAGCTTGCGCGGATCCGCGGCGCGGAGAAGCATGGTCGAGCGACCGTTTTTCCCGACCCGAGATCGCCGGTCCGGCCAGAGCTCGTCATCGACGCCGGAATCCCTTCACCATCCCCACGCAACCTTCCGACCGCAGCGCACGTCGTCGCGGTCCGCTCCCGCGCGGGCCGGGAAGGAGATCGTCCATGTCCACCACCTCGTTCGGCCGTCGTACGCTCCTGCGCTCCGGCGCCGTGGCGGCCGCAGCCGCCGGCGCCGGCGGGATCGTGGCCGCACCGGCCGCCGCGTCCGGCGGCCGGCACCGCGTGCCGGCCGACCGGATCAGCATTCAGCTCTACACCGTGCGGGACGCGCTGTCGGCCGACCCGGCCGGGACGCTCGCCGCCCTCGCGGACATCGGATACACCCGGGTCGAGCTGGCCGGCACCGCCGGTCTCACGCCGGCCGCCTTCCGCGCGCTGCTGGACGCCAACGGGATCCGGGCCACCTCCGGGCACTTCGGCATCCCGCAGCCGTTCGACGCCGCCGCCTGGCAGGCGACCCTCGCCGACGCCCGTACGCTGGGCTGCCGTTACGTCGTGCATCCCTTCTTCGGCGTCGGCCCGAACGGCCCGATCCGCGACGCCGCCGTCTGGCGCGCCTTCGCCCAGGACCTCAACCGGGCCGGCGCGCTGGCCCGGGTGGCCGGCTTCCGGTTCGGTTACCACAACCACCACTTCGAGTTCCTGCCACTGTCCGACAGCTCCGGCCGGACCGCCTTCGACCTGCTCACCGCCACCGCCGACCCGCGCCTGGTGCACCTGGAACTCGACCTCTACTGGTCGTGGCGGGGCGCCGCCGACCCGGTGGACGTGATCCGGGCCCACCGCGGCCGGGTCCTGCAGTTCCACTGCAAGGACATGAACATCGACAGCGGGTTCGCCGACCTGGGCACCGGGCTGATCGACTTCCGGCGCATCTTCGCGCAGACCACGGTCGCCGAGTACATCGTCGAGCGTGACGACGCCGGCATCCCGCCCCGGGCCCCCGCGGACGCGCTGGACACGGCCGCTGTCGGCTACCGATTCCTGCGCACCATCCGGTTCTGAGGAGGCGACGGTCATGCCCCGACGCAGAACCGCATCGGCCGTGGTGCTCGCGACGTTCGCCGGGCTCACCGGCATGACGGCACCCGCCGCCGCGGCGCCCACGCCCCCACCACCACCGGTACCCACCGACCAGTCCGCGTTCCAGAAGGTGACGCTCAACGACCGGCCCGGTGAACCGATGAGCCTCGCCGTGCTGCCCGACCTGCGGGTGCTGCACACCGCCCGCACCGGCCAGGTACGGATCAACGACCCCCGCACCGGCCTCAACCCGCTCGCCGCCGACGTGCCGATCTACCAGCACGACGAGGAGGGCCTGCAGGGCGTCGCGATCGATCCGGACTTCAAGAACAACCGGTGGGTGTATCTCTACTACTCGCCGCCGGGGAACACCCCGGTGGACGACCCCGACACCCCGGACGTCAACGAGGGTGACGCGCCGGAGACCGGCACTCAGGCCGACTGGGACCGGTTCAAGGGAGTGCTGCGGCTGTCCCGGTTCAAGCTGCGCGGCAACACCCTCGACCTGCGCAGCGAACAGAAGATCATCGACGTGCCGGTGGACCGCGGCATCTGCTGCCACGTCGGCGGCCAGATCGACTTCGACAGCAAGGGCAACCTGTACCTGTCGACCGGTGACGACACCAACCCGTTCGAGTCCGACGGCTACGCGCCGCTGGACGACCGCGCCGGCCGCAACCCCGCCTTCGACGCGCGCCGCAGCGCCGGCAACACCAACGACCTGCGCGGCAAGCTGCTGCGGATCCGGGTGAAGCCGGGCGGCGGCTACACGATCCCGCGCGGCAACCTGTTCGCGCCGGGCACGCCCCGGACGCGGCCCGAGATCTACACGATGGGCCTGCGCAACCCGTTCCGCTTCGACGTCGACCCCAAGACCGACAAGGTCTACATGGCCGACTACTCCCCGGACGCCGACCATCCCGATCCCGCCCGCGGCCCGGCCGGGCACGGCCGGTGGATGATCATCGACAGGCCGGGCAACTTCGGCTGGCCGTTCTGTGTCACGCCGACCATGCCCTACCGCGACTACGACTTCGCCACCGAGACCCCCGGACCGGCGTTCAACTGCGCCGCGCCGGTCAACGACTCGCGGTACAACACCGGCCGTCGCGTGCTGCCGCCGGTGCAGCAGCCGCAGGTCTACTACTCCTACGAGCTCTCGCCGCTCTTCCCCGAGCTGGAGACCGGCGGCATCGGCCCGATGGCCGGGCCGGCGTACGACTACGACCCGCGCTACCAGACCCGGTTCAGCTGGCCGCGGGCGTTCGAGGACAAGCCGCTGTTCTACGAGTGGACCCGCGACTACGTCAAGGCGTTCACGGTGCGCCGCGGTGCGGTGACCACGATCGCGGACGTCGCGCCGAACGTCGTCTTCGACAACCCGATGGACATGGAGTTCGGGCCGGACGGCGCGCTCTACGTGCTGGAGTACGGCACCGGCTACTTCGCCGAGCTGCCGGAGGCCCAGCTCGCCCGGATCGACTGGACCCGCGGCAACCGCACCCCGGTGCCGGTGGCGACCGCCAGCGTCGACAACGGGCTGGCCCCGCTGACCGTCCAGTTCAGCAGCGCCGGCACCGCGGACCCCGACGGCGACGCCCTGCGCTACGCGTGGGACTTCGACGCCGACGGCCGGGTCGACTCCCGGGCGCTGAACCCGTCGTTCACCTACACCGAGAACGGCGTCTACGAGGCGACGCTGAACGTCACCGACTCCACCGGCCGGCGGGCCGCGTGGTCGGTGCGGATCGTCGTCGGCAACGTGATCCCGGTGGTGACCCTCACCGCCGAACCCGCCGGCGGCACGTTCCAGTTCGGCGACGTGGTCACCTTCACGGTGACGGTCGAGGACGACGCGCCGATCGACTGCGCCCGGGTCACCGTGGCCTACGTCCTCGGCCACGACGAGCACGGGCATCCGCTCAGCTCCACGGCCGGCTGCTCGGGCTCGATCCAGACGTTCGTGGACACCGGGCACGCCGGCGCCAGCAACCTGCGCGGCGTCTTCGTCGCCAGCTACACCGACGCGCCCGAGGGCGGGCTTCCCCCGCTCAGCGGATCGGACGAGGTGGTGTTCACCCCCACCACCTGAGAGCTGAGGAGATGTTCTCCGTGGCACACCTGCCCCGGTCCGGCATCATCGGCGCCGGGTTCATCGGCGAGGTCCACGCCCGCGCGGTACGCGCCGCGGGCGGGGTCCTCGCCGCCGTCGCTGGCCGCGACGCACGGTCGGCACAGGCGGCGGCCACCCGGCTGATGGCGCAGCGGGCGGCTGCCTCCGCGGAGGATCTCATCGACGCCGACGACGTCGACGTCGTGCACATCTGCACGCCCAACCACCTGCATGCGCCGCTCGCCGAACGCGCGCTGGCCGCCGGGAAACACGTCATCTGCGAGAAGCCGCTCGCCACCGACGTGACGAGCTCCCGGCGGCTGGCCGAGCTCGCCGCGCGGGTCCCGGTGACCACGGCGGTGCCGTTCGTCTACCGCTTCTACCCCACCGTGCGGGACGCCCGCGATCGCGTGCACCGCGGCGACCTCGGCACGGTACGCCTGATGCACGGCTCCTACCTGCAGGACTGGCTGTCGCGCACCGAGGACCACGACTGGCGCCTGGACCCGGCGCTGGGCGGCGGCTCCCGCGCGTTCGGCGACATCGGCGTGCACTGGTGCGACGTCGTCGAGTTCACCACCGGCCACCGCATCACCCGCCTGGCCGCCCGCATGCTGACCGTCCCGCGCGGACCCGGCCGGCCCCCGCCGAGCACCGAGGACGCCGCGACGGTCCTCTTCGCCACCGACCGGGGTGCGATCGGCTCGGTCGTGGTCAGTCAGGTCTCCCCGGGACGTAAGAACCGGCTCTGGTTCTCGGTCGACGGCGCCCAGTCCTCTCTCCAGTTCGACCAGGAGCTTCCCGACACCCTGTGGGTGGGCGGGCGCGAGCAGAACACGGTCGTGCACCGCGGCGCGGAGTTGCGCTACAGCATCGTCCCGGCCGGTCATCCCCAGGGCTATCTCGACTGTTTCACCGCTTTCGTCGCCGACGTCTACGCCGCCGCGACCGGCGAGCGACCGGACGGCCTGCCCACGTTCGACGACGGCCTGCGTGCCGCCGTCGTCACCGATGCGGTCCTGACCTCCGCCGCGACCGGCGGCTGGGTCGAGGTGCCCGCAGAACGGTCAAGCCTTGAGGAGGCACCACCATGACGGCTCCCACCGCTCAGCCACCGGGCGCGATCAGCACACCCATCCGCTTGAAGCTCTCGTTCATGATGTTCCTGCAGTTCTTCGTCTGGGGCGCCTGGTTCGTCACGATGGGCACCTTCCTGGACGCCAGCCTGGAGGCCTCCGGCAGCCAGATCAGCCTCGCCTATCTCACCCAGTCCCTCGGCGCGATCGCGGCGCCGTTCATCATCGGCCTCATCGCCGACCAGTTCTTCTCGGCCCAGAAGGTGCTGGGCATCCTGCACCTGGCCGGGGCCGCGATGCTGTTCTGGGCCTCCACGATGGAGACCTTCGCGGCGTTCTTCCCGGTGATCCTCGGCTACATGATCCTCTACATGCCGACGCTGGCCCTGGTGAACTCGGTGTCGTTCCGGCAGATGACCAACCCGGAGAAGCAGTTCCCCGCGGTACGGGTGCTCGGCACGATCGGCTGGATCGTCGCCGGCGTGATCATCGGCTGGCTGGCCTGGGAACGTGACGGCCAGCTCAGCCTGACCTTCCGGATGGCCGCCGTCGCCTCCCTGATCCTCGGCCTGTTCAGCTTCCTGCTGCCCGCCACCCCGCCGACCCGGCGCGGCGAGAAGGCGACCGTGCACGACCTGCTCGGGCTGGAAGCGGTGGGCCTGCTGAAGAACCGCTCCTACCTGGTGTTCTTCCTGTCCTCCATCGCGATCTGCATTCCGCTCGCGTTCTACTACAACTTCACCAACCTCTTCCTCAACGAGGCGGGGGTCCGCTCGGCGGCCGCGGTGCAGTCCCTCGGTCAGGCCTCCGAGGTCCTGTTCCTGCTGCTGATGCCGTTCCTGCTGGTGCGTCTCGGGGTGAAGATGACGCTGGCCATCGGCATGGCGGCCTGGGCGCTGCGATACGTCTTCTTCGCCTACGGCGATGCCGGCAGCCTGTTCTGGATGCTGCTGCTGGGCATCCTGCTGCACGGCATCTGTTACGACTTCTTCTTCGTCGCCGGCCAGATCTACACCGACAA
The DNA here is from genome assembly GCF_040638955.1 of Actinoplanes sp. NPDC024001. Classification (NCBI taxonomy): domain Bacteria; kingdom Bacillati; phylum Actinomycetota; class Actinomycetes; order Micromonosporales; family Micromonosporaceae; genus Actinoplanes; species Actinoplanes sp. NPDC024001. Next base: position 29,531 of record NZ_JBEZZB010000018.1, on the reverse strand, counting down.
GTTCGCCGGCGAGCGGTTCCGCAGTGCGGCGCAGGGTTTGATCACCCTGGCCACCTACGGCGTCGGCATCCTGATCGGATCGCTGGTGGCCGGCCCGATCGTGGACCGGTTCGCCACCGCCGACGGTCACGACTGGACCCAGATCTGGATCATCCCCGCCGTGATCGCCGGCGTCGTCCTGGTCCTCTTCCTGATCCTCTTCAAGGACCAGCGCTCGGACCGGACCACGATGCTCGACGCGTCGAAGGTGACGCTCGAGGCACCGGGCCCGGTGACGGCCCGGGACGAACGGCGGCGCCCGCAGACCCCGTGACGGCACCATCCATCGCGTGAGCTGCCGGTCGCGGCCACCGCGCATCGCTATACCCGGCGTCGCGGCCCGGCTAGCGTGAGGACATGGCTTCCACGGTGCTGCGCGTCCGACTCGTCGGCGGCGATCGCATGGACATCACCTTCGACGACCCTGACATTCACGATGATGACAAGCTTGTCGAACACGTGATCTCCACGCTGTCGGAGGATTCGGGCGTGCTCCGCACCCGGCACGGTGATCGGCTCGTGGTTCTCTACGGCCGGGGCATCGCTGCGGTCGAGGTCCAACCTCGTGGCGCCGTGGTCTAAGGGGCCAGGGAACCGAGAGGCTAAACGGCCGGTCGTCGCGCCTGCCCACGGTTGACACCGGCGGCGAAGAAGTCGGCGAGGGCGTCGACCAGGTGCTGCGGGGCGCGGGCGAGCGCGTCATGGCCGGCGCGGGGCACGACCAGCGTGCGGGCGTGCGGCATCACCGCGGCGAGCGCCTCGATGGACGGCCGGTAGTAGGGCGGGCCGGCGGCGCCGCACGCCAGCAGCACCTCGGCCTCGACGCCGGACCACTGCTCGGGCGGGCCGTCGTGGTCGTGGATCAGCGCCGCCTCGTCCAGTGTCGTCGGGAGCAACTCGCCCATCATGCGGCCGATGGGCGTACGCAAGAACAGCTTGATCACGCCGATCTGAAGGGTGAGCGGCAGGCGGGAGGCCGCGGAGTGGGTGTTGATCCCGGCGGTGGTCAGCGCCATGGCGCGGGGGAGGTCGCCGGCGTCGGCCGCCTGCCGGGCGGCCGGCAGCCATGCGGCCGGGGTGAGGCCGTTGACCGCCACCGCCGGGTCGTAGAGCGCCAGCCGGGTGATCGGCAGCCGCCGCGCCGCGGCGCGCAGCGCAATGAAGCCACCGCCGCTGTGGCCGACCACGTTGCCGGCCCCGGTGTACGCCAGCAGCGCCGCCAGGTCGTCGAGGTCCTGCTCACCGTCGTAGGGCTCGGCGCGGGCCGCCGCGTCGCCGCGCCCCCGCCGGTTGTAGAGGTGCACGGTGAAGCGGTCGGCGAGCCGGACCGCCAGCCGCCGGTAGATGCCGAAGGTGACGCCGCCGCCGTGCACGACGATGATGCCCGGCCCGGTGCCGAGTGAGTGCAGCACGATCTCGGCGCCGTCGGCCGCCGGTACCCGCTGCACGGTCCAGTCCTGCGTCATGCCGCCTCCCTCTCGGATCTAAAACTGCGAACGCCGTTTGCAGTTTAGAGTGTAGCGGTGAGTTCATCGATCTGGAACCGTCCGGCCCGGGGCACCCGCGGTCCCGCCCCGGCACACTCCCGCGACGAGATCGTGGCCGCGGCGATGGCGATGGCCGACTCGCACGGCCTCGGGGCGGTTTCGATGCGGGCGGTGGCGAGCGCGCTCAACACCGGCGCCGGCTCGCTCTACCGCTACCTGTCGTCGCGCGACGACCTGCTCGACCTGATGACCGATCGGGCGGTGGACGAGCTGCGCCCGTACCCGGAGATCTCCGGCGACTGGCTGGACGCGATGGTGCGGATGGCCCGGCGGCAGCTGCAGCTCTACCGGGCGCACCCGTGGTTGATCGACATCCTGCCGCGGCCGACCGCCATCGGCCCGGCCGGCCTGGCCTGGCTCGACCACTGCCTGGCGATCCTGCGGCCGGTCCCGGCCGCGCCGACCGCGAAGTTCGAGGCGATCGCGATGATGACCGGCGTCACCACGCTGTTCGCGCGCAGCGAGGCGGCCGGCCCGCCGGCCGGCTTCGCCGACATCGACATGACCGCCTACCCCAATCTGGTCGCGGCCTTCACCGCGCCGCCGGCCTCGGCGCCGCGAGATCTTTTCGAGGCGACCGTACGCGGGGTGCTGCGCGGCCTGCTCTCCGAGCCGCCCCCGCCGTGAGCCACCGGCGGGGCCGGGTGCTCAGGAGGTACGACGGAACGTGGCGTCGGCGCGCTCGGTGGCCGTCGTGACCGGGTCGATCCGCAGCACGTAGTTGCTGTGCCGCAGGTAGCGGTCCGGGAAGTTGTACGACTGGAACGACGACCACGCCGCATCCTCCAGCCCGGCGACCTGCCGGAAGGTGGCGTCCGCACGGAACGTCGCCGACCCGTTGTTCGGTTCGAGCCGCAGCACGTAGTTGTTGTGCCGCAGGTAGTGACCCGGGAAGTTCACCGACTCGAACGACACGGTGCCCGCCGCGCCGTTGGCCAGCCCCGCCACGACGCGGAACTGCGCGTCCAGCGCCGGGTTCACGTTCGCGTCGATCCGGGCGGCGTAGGCCTGGTGCCGCACGTACCGGTCCGGGAAGTTGTAGGACTGCAGCCGCTGGACGGTGACCGCGCCCGGGTTGCCCAGCTCGCCCGACGGTCCGGCCAGGACCGTCGCGGTGGAGACCGGCGTGCCGAGGTGCGGCGTGCCGTCCGGGTTCCAGGCGATCCGCTGCGCCCGGCTGGTCCGGGTGGTGCCGCAGCCCTGCGAGGCCGAGTCGTTGGCGTGGTAGACGATCCAGTCCTCGGTGCCGTCGGGTGACTTGAAGAACGAGTGGTGGGCGGGGCCGTACACGCCGTTGGCGTCGCTGCGCTGGAACAGCGGGTTGGCCAGCTTGGTCCACGAGTTACGGCTCAGCGGGTCGGAGCCGGTCAGCTCGAGTGCGCCGATCTTGTAGTCGGGCGTGCCGCAGAAGCTCGCCGAGTAGGTCAGGAACGTGCGGCCGTTGCGCTGCAGCACGAACGGGCCCTCGTTGACCGGGTTGCCCTGCCGTTCCCAGGCGAGGGTCGGCTCGGAGATCAGTGAGCCCAGCGCCGCCGGCGTCCACGGGTTCGTCAGCCGGGAGATGTAGAGGCTCTGCAGGCCGCCGTTCTCGAAGCCGACGTTGTTGTTGAACGCGGAGAACACGAAGTAGTTGACCCCGCCGACGGTCATCACGCTGCCGTCGATCGACCAGCCGTTGTTCGGCATCAGGACGAGCGCGCCCCGGTAGGTGTAGGGGCCCATCGGATCGGTGCCCGCACTCTCCAGCACGTGCTGGCGCTGCCCTCCGCAGCAGGCGGTGGGCCCGGCCGAGTAGTACAGGTACCAGCGCTGGCCGTTCGGGCCGTTGAGCAGGTGCATGCTCGGCGCCCACATGTTCGACACCGCGTTCGGCTGCGACATCGTGAACACGGTCGTCTCCGGCGCGGTCCGCAGGCCGGCCAGGGTCGGCGACTTGCGGATGTAGATCTTCCCGGTCCAGGTCGTGGCCGTGTAGTAGTAGTTGCCGTTGTGGTAGCCCAGCCACGGATCCGCGCTGTTCGGCGTACCGACGACGGGGTTCTGGAAGGTCGCGCCGGGTGCGGCGCTGCTCGGGGTGGCGCCGACGCCGACGGTCAGACAGAGCGCGACCGTGGTCAGCACGGCGGTGAGGAAGCTTCGGACACGCAAGCGCATGGAGCAGTTCCTTTCGGGGGCAGAACCACGAATGCGTTAACGCTCACAAGGTGAGCGGCATGTTACGAGACTGCTACGTGATTAACAAGGCTCGATCGAGGGTGCCGCCCACTGCCCGAAGTGGCCATCGGGACGAATTCACCGTGCTCTCTTGACGGGACGCCTGCGGACCTGCATGTTAGCGATCACACGTCCTCTCCCCGTCCCCGCACCCAAGGAAGTCCTCGATGGGTCCCTTCGCTCGCATGAGCCGCAAACTCACGGTCGTGGCGGCTGCGGTGGTCGCGCTGCTGGCCGGGTTCACCCCACCGGTGTCCGCCCAGTTCATCTCCGTGCGCAACCCGGTCATCTCCCAGCGCGCCGACACCGCGATCTACAAGCACACCGACGGTTACTACTACATGACCGCCTCGGTGCCCGACTACAGGCGCGTCGAGCTGCGCCGCGCGACCACCCTGCAGGGCCTGGGCACCGCCGCGACGACCAACGCGTTCGTCGCCCCGTCCAGCGGAGCGCTCAGCGGCTGGATCTGGGCGCCCGACATCCAGTACGTCGACGGCGCCTGGTACATGTACTTCTCGGCGTCACCGAGCACCGCCCGCTTCGACCAGCGGCTGTACTGGATCCGCAACACCAGCGCCAACCCGATGACCGGCTCGTGGAGCGCGCCGCAGCGGTTCAACACCGGCTGGGACTCGTTCCAGCTCGACGCGGCGTCGTTCGTCAACCGCGGCGTCCGCTACTTCACCTGGGCTCAGGACAGCCCGTCGACGAACTTCAACAGCCACATGTACATCGCCCGGATGAACGGCCCGACCGCCATCACCGGCACCGCGGTGGAGATCGCCCGGCCGACCGTCAACTGGGAGAAGGAGGGCGTGGCCGGTGTCGTGGAAGGCCCGTCGCCGCTGGTGAGGAACGGTCGCGTCTACATCGCCTACTCGGCTTCCGCGACGGACTCCCGCTACAAGCTGGGCCTGCTCTCCTCCTGGGACAACGTCGACCTGCTCAACCCGGCCTCCTGGTACAAGCACCCCAACCCGGTCTTCCAGACGGCCAACGGCGTCTACGGTCCCGGCCACGGCAGCTTCACGGTCGCCGAGGACGGCGTGACCGACATGCTCGTCTACCACGCCCGCGACTACGCCACCCCCACGCCGGACGCGCTGACCGACCCGAACCGGCACACCCGCATGCAGCAGTTGCTCTGGCGTGAGAACGGTGACCCGTTCTTCGGCCAGCCGATCCCCAGCACCGTCACCAACGCCGGCATCCGGGGCCAGCACAGCAACCGGTGCGTCGACAACTACAACCGCGACACCACGCTCGGCGCCCTGGTCCGCCTCTACGACTGCAACGGCGGCACCGCCCAGCAGTTCGAGTTCAACTACCGCAACGGCAGCCACTACGAGATCCGCAACCGCAACACCGGCACCTGCCTGGACAACCTGAACGCCAACACCGCGTCCAACGCCGACGTCGGCCTTTACACCTGCAACGGGTCCACGGCCCAGCAGTGGATCGTCCAGGACCGCGGCAACGGCTGGTTCTCCCTGCGCAACGTCGCCGGCAACATGTGCCTGGACAACTTCGAGTGGAACGCCGCCAACGGCGCCCGCCTGTCGCTCTACCCCTGCAACGGGCTGGCCGCCCAGCTCTGGCGCCTGGGCTGACGCGTACCCGTGGCGGCGGCTGACGCCGCCGCCACGACACGCGTCACGGCTGGGCCGCCCGCAGCGCGGACAGCACCGCGGTGATCTCCGGCCGCGGCGCCGGCGGGCGGCGGACCGCGGCCGTGATCCGGCGGGTCACCGCCGGGGCCAGCGGCCGGGTCACCACCCGGTAACGCGGGTCGATCGCCAGGCTCGGCAGCAGCGCGATCGACCGGCCCTTCTCCACCTGCTGCAACGCGAGCAGGTAGTTGTTGAACCGGCAGATGACCGCCGGCTCGAAACCGGCCTCGCGGCACAACCGGGTGGCCAGCTCGGACATGTACGACCCGGGCAGGTCGAACGTCCACGGCTGGTCGGCGCACGCCTCGATGGCGACGCTCTCGTACGCGGTCAGCGGGTGATCGGCGGGCAGGACCAGCACCACCGCGTCCTCGGTGACCGGCATCAGGTCGATCCCCGGGTCGAGCTCCACACCCACGTAGTCGCGGGTCGTGATGATGACGTCCACCTCGCCGCGGCGCAGGGCCGGCATGCTGTCGTGCGGCTCCAGCTCCAGCAGCACCACGGTCACGTCCGGGTGCCGTGCGGCGAGGCGGCCGATCGCCGGCTCGGCCAGCGCGTGCAGCGCGCTCTGGAAAGCCGCCAGCGTCACCGTGCCGGCGGGCTCGTCGGCCAGGCCGCGCAGCTCGGCCTCGACCGCGTCCATCGCGGCCAGGATCTCCCGCGCCCGGCCGGCCAGCAGCACCCCGGCGGCGGTGAGCCGCACCCGCCGGCCGGTGCGTTCCAGCAGCGCGGTCCGGGTCTCCCGCTCCAGCGTGGCGAGCTGCTGGGACACCGCGGACGGGCTGAGGTTGCCGCGCTGGGCGACCGCGCGGACGGTGCCGTAGGTCGCCAGGTCGGCCAGCAGCCGCAGCCGCCACGGGTTCAGGGTCACGCGCGTGACTGTACGGCTGCGCTTAACAGCAGAGCCAGAAACGCGAGATGGACGTGACGCTCGCACGCTTTCTAGCGTCAACGGCATGACTGACGCCTTCTGGTCCGACGCCGAACGTCACCTGGTCCGCTACATCGGCGGCGGCAGCTTCGTCCCCGAGATCATCGAACGCGCCGAGGGCAGCTTCGTCTACACCGCCGGCGGCCGCCGGCTGCTCGACTTCACGTCCGGGCAGATGAGCGCGATCCTCGGCCACTCGCACCCGGCCGTCACCGCCACCGTGCAGCGGCAGGCCGCCACGCTCGACCACCTGTTCAGCGGCATGCTCAGCCGGCCGGTGGTCGATCTGGCCCGCCGGCTCGCCGAGTCGCTGCCCGAGCCGCTGAGCAAGGTGCTGCTGCTGACCACCGGCGCCGAGTCGAACGAGGCGGCGATCCGGATGGCGAAGCTGGTCACCGGCCGGCACGAGATCATCTCGTTCGGCCGGTCCTGGCACGGCATGACCCAGGCGGCGGCGAGCGCCACCTACAGCTCCGGGCGCAAGGGGTACGGGCCCGCCGCGCCCGGCAACTTCGCGATCCCCACGCCGAACGCGTACCGGCCGGACTTCACCACCGCTGACGGCGAACTCGACTGGCGCCGCCAGCTGGAGTTCGCGTTCGAGCTGTTCGACGCCCAGTCGGTCGGCAGCCTGGCGGCCTGCATCGTGGAGCCGATCCTCAGCTCCGGCGGCGTCATCGACCTGCCGCCGGGCTACCTGGCCGCGCTGCGCGACAGGTGTCACGAGCGCGGCGGGCTGCTGATCCTCGACGAGGCGCAGACCGGCCTGTGCCGCACCGGCGACTGGTACGCCTTCCAGCGCGACGGGGTCGTGCCGGACATCCTCACCCTGTCCAAGACGCTCGGCGCGGGCCTGCCGCTGGCGGCGGTGGTGACCAGCCCCGAGATCGAGCAGACCGCCCACGAGCGGGGTTTCCTGTTCTTCACCACGCACGTCTCCGACCCGCTGGTCGCCGCGGTCGGCAACACCGTCCTCGACGTCCTGCACGCCGAGAAGCTCGACGCGCGGGCCGCGGAGCTCGGCGCGTACCTGAGCAAGGGCCTGCGCGAGCTCGCCGAGCGGCACCCGGTGATCGGCGACGTGCGCGGCCGCGGCCTCCTGGTCGGGCTGGAGCTGGTGACCGACCGGGAGACCCGGCGGCCGGCCGACGAGCTGGGCGCGGCGGTCACCCGGCGCTGCCTGGAGCTGGGCCTGCACATGAACGTGGTCCAGCTGCCCGGGATGGGCGGCGTGTTCCGCATCGCGCCGGCGCTGACCTCGACGCACGCCGAGCTCGACCTCGGCCTGGAGATCCTGGACCGGGCGCTCGGCGACGTCTCCCGCTAGCCGCCGGGCCGGCGGATCCCGAAGTTCCGGGTTACCAGATCGGACACCAGTGACGACATCCCCTCGGCGTCCCCGCCGGTGGCGCTCCACAGCAGGGCGGCGGCCGCCCCGTCCACCCGCACCGTCACCGAGGGCAGGAATCGCGCCTCCAGCGGCTGCACCGGAACGAGATCGTCGAGCGCGGGCGCCGCGGCGGGCGGGGCTTCGCTGGACGGGTCGTGACAACTCAGGCATCCGGCGGTGACACCGGTGGCCACGTACCGGGTGACCGCTGCCCGGTTCACCGGTTTCCAGTGGCTGTCCCGGCACGCGGAACAGGCGACGCCCGGGACGTACGCCGCGGCGGCCTCGTGGGCGTCCGCCGCCGCCCGCACGTCGTCGGCATGCTCGTTGGCGAGCGCGAGCCACCGTGGCTTCGTGCCGCCGGGAGCGCACGCCCAGTAGCGCTGCGCCCGCGCGAATCGGTCGGCGCTCGCCCGGGGATGGCGCCGCAACGCCAGGGCGAGCAGCACCCGCCCGTCCGGGCCGATCGTCAGCGGGAAACGCTCCGCCAGTTCGGTCATGGCCCGAACATCGGCAGGGGCCCCGCCGCAGACAAGCAAAAAGGTTCCGGAACCGGGAATCGTTGACTCGCCCGTGATCGCGCTGCCAGCGTACCGATAACGACGTCATCGATATCCTTGAATGCGCTGGAGCGGCCCATGAGAATCCGTGCCCTGATCGGCGTCACCACCCTGCTCACCGGCCTGATCGTCGCCCTGCCGGCGAACCCGGCAACCGCCGCGCCCGGCGACTTCAGCACCGGCTTCGAGTCCGGGCAACCGCAACCGGCCTGGACGAACACCGCCGAGGCGAGCGCCGGCGTCGGCGGTTACTGCTGCGGGCTGACCGGGATGGAGAGCGGCGTGCGCACCGAGACCGCGCTGTCCGGCTCGGCCGCCCTGATGTACTCCGGCAATGATCAGAGCACCACCCAGTCCTACTCCTACCAGCGCGTCTTCGACGTGAACCTGCCGGTCACCGCGACCAGCTCGCTCTCCTACTGGGTGTACCCGCAGTCCGGCGGGCACCTGGACGTCGCCGTCGACCTGGCCTTCACCGACGGCACCTACCTGCGCGACTCGGGTGCGGTGGATCAGCACGGCGTCCGGCTGCACCCGACCTTCCAGGGCAACGGCTCGGTGCTGAACTTCAACACCTGGAACCAGGTCACCTCGGCGATCGGCGCATACACCGCCGGCAAGACCATCGACCGGATCCTGATCGGTTACGACCAGCCGGCCAACACCGGCACGTTCCGCGGCTACTTCGACGACATCGAGATCCGGCAGGACGCTCCCGCGCTGCGGCTCAGCGACTACGTGGAGACCCGGCGCGGCTCCGACTCCAACAGCGGCTACTCGCTCGGCAACACCTTCCCGGGTGCGACCGTGCCGCACGGCTTCAACTTCTGGACTCCGATCACCAACGGCAACAGCGACAACTGGCTCTACGAGTGGGACGACACCACCGTGCAGGGCTTCGGGATCAGCCACGAGCCGAGCCCGTGGATCGCCGATTACGCCCAGTTGCAGGTGATGCCGATGACCGGTGCGGTCAAGTCCACCCCGGAGGCGCGCCAGTCCACCTTCAGCCATGCCAACGAGGTGGCCAAGGCGCACTACTACCGGACGCGGCTGGACACGTACGGAATCACCGCGGAGATCGCGCCCACCGACCATGCCGCAGTGATGCGCTTCGCGTTCCCCGCCACGAGCGAAGCGGTGATCCTTCTCGACACCGTCGACAGCGGCAGCGGATCGCTGACCGTCGACACCGCGGCCCGCGCCATCTCCGGCGAGATCACCCACCGCGGTCAGCGGATGTTCGTGCACGCCACGGTCGACAGGGCGATCGCGGCCTCCGGCACGATCAGCGGGCAGGGCGCGACCAGCTGGGTGCGTTTCGCCACCGGCGCGAACGAGCAGGTCACGCTCCGCATCGCCACCAGCTTCATCAGCGTGGCCCAGGCTCGCAGCAACCTCGCGCAGGAGGTCGGCGACAAAGACCTCGATACCGTACGGGAGGAGGCCGCCGCCCTCTGGGACGCCCGTCTCGGCAGCGTCCGGATCGACGGCGCCAGCGCCAACCGGCTGATCACTTTCTACTCGAACCTGTACCGGGCGTTCATGTACCCGAACAACCGCTCGGAGATCGTGAACGGGGTCCGGCGCCACCACAGCCCGTACGACAACCAGGTCCACGACGGCCAGATGTACGTCAACAACGGTTTCTGGGACACCTCGCGGGCCGCCTGGCCGCTGTACACCCTGCTCACCCCGACCAGGACCGGGGAGATGCTCGACGGGTTCGTGAACGCCTACAAACAGAGCGGCTGGACGCCACACTGGTCCGGACCGCACAGCGTCGGGCTGATGGTCGGCAGCAACCAGGATCTCGCGTTCGCCGACGCGTACCTGAAAGGCATCCGCAACTTCGACCACCAGGCGGCCTACGCCTCCATGGTGAAGAACGCGACCGTCTGGGCGCCCGCCACCCGCGACGGCCGGATCGGCAACCAGGTGTCGCTGTTCAAGGGCTACGTGCCCACCGACGTCGCCGGCGAGTCGGCGGCCTGGACCCTGGAGGACGCCACCAACGACTTCGGCATCGCGCAGATGGCGGCGGCGCTGGGCCACAGCGAGGACGCGGCGTACTTCCGCAACCGGTCGCTGGACTACGCCAACCTCTACTCCCCCTCGGTCGGCTTCTTCCGCGGCAGGCAGAGCAACGGAAGCTGGCGTACCAGCGACGCCGACTTCCGACCGCACCTGTGGGGCTGCGAGTTCACCGAGGGCGCGCCCTGGCACTACGCCACCCCGGCGCCGCACGACCCGCAGGGCATGGCCAACCTGTACGGCGGCCGCGCCCAGCTCTCCGCGAAGATCGACTCGGTGTTCGCGGCGTCCCGTGACTACCTGCCCGGCTGCTACGGCGGGGTCATCCACGAGATGCGCGAGGCCTACGACGCCAACATGGGCCAGTACGCGCACTCCAACGAGCCGATCCACCACATGCTCTGGATGTACAACTACGCCGGCACCCCGGCCAAGACCCAGGATCGGGTACGCCATGTGCTGACCACCCAGTACGGTCCCGGCCCGGGCAGTGGCTACCTCGGCGACGAGGACAACGGCCAGATGTCCGCCTGGTACGTCTTCGGCGCGCTCGGCTTCTACCCGGCGCGGATGGGCAGTACCGACTACACGATCGGCGCCCCGCTGCACCCGAGGGCGACCGTGGCACTGGAGAACGGCCGCACCTTCACCGTCTCCGCGCCCGGCGTGAGCGACACCAACCGTTACGTGCAGAGTGCTCGGCTCAACGGCGTCGCGTACTCGAAGAACTACCTCACCCATGCCGACCTGCTGGCGGGCGGCACCCTGGAGTTCGTGATGGGCCCGAACCCGTCATCGTGGGGCAGCGCCGCCGCCGACCTGCCGCCGTCGCTGACCACCGGCGCCGGCCGCCCGGCGCAGCTGACCGACCGGGCCACCGGCGGCACGCTGACCGTCACCGGCGAGAACCCGCCGACCGAGACCAGGGCGGCGCTGGTCGACGACACCTCGCTGACCAAGTGGCTGGCCCCGGCCGGCACCGCGACGGTGACCAACCGGCTGGCCGGCGCGGCCGCCGTCAAGCAGTACACGCTCACCTCGGGCAACGACGCCCCCGAGCGGGATCCACGGGCCTGGACGCTGCAGGCCTCGGCCGACGGCACCACCTGGGTGACGCTGGACAGCCGCAGCAACGTCGACTTCGCCCACCGGCGGCAGACCCGGGCCTTCGTCATCCCGGGGAACCCGGGCGCCTACCAGCACTACCGCCTGCAGATCACCGCCAACCACGGCGCGCCGATGACCCAGTTGGCGGAGTGGCAGCTCCTCGGCTGAATCCGGCCGGTGGCCGCCGCGCTCCCGCGGCGGCCACCGGCGGTCAACGGCGCCCGGGGCCCCGCAACCGGCTGGCCTTCACGGTGGTGCGGCGGGGCCCGACGACCCGGCCGTCGGCGGTCACCTCGACTCCCTGAACGTCGAACCACGTCTCCCCGTCGCGCATCCGGGGCTGGGACCAGTCGACCCGCTCAACGATCATCCGAAGTGGGCCGGTGCCGAACAGATAGTCCGGCTCGTCGAAGGTCCACACCCGCTGTCGTGCACTCTCTCGTGCGTCCATCCTGGGCCCCGCTGTTCACCTGATTCGGGACGAACGTCCCCTTGCACCCCGCCAGCATGCACCCGAACGCGCATCGGCACTGGCGTATGCACGTGCATCTGCACTGATGTCGCACCGGTTTGCACAATGAGGCCACGGATTTCACCCCTTCACCCGATGGCCCGCTCACCCCGGAGCCGTGCCGAGTCGCGCCGACTTGCCTAACGTGGAGGACATGGGAGATTCGGTGAAGCCAGCCCGGGTCCTGCCTGCGCCCGGCAATCACGATGCGAGCGCCACCAAACGGGACCGCACCGCCGACGAACGCGACCGCACCGCCGACGAGCGCGAGGTGACCTCAAATGAGCGAGAGGACCGCCTTGACGCGCGGGAGGCCCGGATCAACGCGGAGGGCCGCCGCACCCACATCGGCGCCGACGACGCCGTCGCCGCGGGCCTGGAAGCGTTCGAACGCGGACGTGACGCCATCAACCGTTCGAGGGACCTGCTGCACCGGAGCAGGGCCACGTTGACCGCCAGCCGCCGCCGCGCCGAGCGGGAGCAGGCGGAGGTCGACCGCGAGATCGCCCGCAGCGAACGCGAGCAGGACGATCACTGACCCCGGCTCCGAAAAGAAGCACCTCCCACGGCGCATGAGCGCAAGGACGGTGGGGAATGCCGCGAGCATGAAGGAAGAACCGAAGCGGCCCAGCACTGCGATCGACCGGGCGACCGCCCAGTACGAGCGCCTGGCCAAGTCCGCCGACGAGGTCGCGCGAACCGTCGAGCTCAGTGCCGACGTGCACGAGCAGATGACCGATCACAACCCGCGAGCCGCGGAGCGGGCGGAGGACCTGCGCCGGCTCGCGGCGGCCGAGCGGGAGGCAGCGGCGGCGTACCGGCGCGGCGAGACGCCATCGGAGGAAGTCCAGCAGACGATCCGCACCCGCGGCCACGTACCGGCCACCGACAGCGCCGCCAGTTCGTGACCCCTCGGGCCGTCAGGCTGCCGTAGGCTGACGCCGTGATCGACTTTCGCGCCGCGGTGGAGGCACGCGACCCCGACGCCATCGCCACGACCCTCGCCGACACCGTGGTGTTCCGCAGCCCGGTCGCCTTCAAGCCGTACCCGGGCAAGCCGATCACCGCGGCGATCCTGCGCGGCGTGCTGCGCGTCTTCGAGGACTTCCGCTACGTCCGCGAGCTGACCGGCGACAGCGACCGCGACCACGCGCTGGTCTTCGAGGCCCGCATCGGCGACGTCGCGGTCGAAGGCTGCGACTTCCTGCACCTGGACGAGAACGGCCTGATCGACGAGCTCACCGTCATGGTGCGCCCGATGTCCGCCGCCCAGGCCCTGGCCGAGGCGATGGCCGCCCAGTTCGACCAGATCCAGCGCGAGGCTACAGCCCGGCCTTCTTGACGCCGTAGGTGGCCTGCTTGGTGGTGAAACCCTCGAACTTCAGCTGCTGGATCAGCCCCGACCGGGAGAACGAACTGGTGTCCAGGTAGTCGGCTGCCTTCTGGGCGGCCTGCTCGTTCCAGTCGGCCTTCTGCGCGTCCACACCGGTGGTGGCGTGCTTGGTGGAGAAGCCCTCGAACTTCAGCTGCTTGATCAGCCCGGACCGGGAGAACGCGCTGGTGTCGAGGTAGTCCGCTGCCTTCTTGGTGGCCTGCTCGCTCCAGTCGGCCTTCTGCGCGTCCACACCGAACGTGGCGTCCTTGGTGGAGAAACCCTCGAACTTCAGCTGCTTGATCAGCCCGGACCGGGAGAACGCGGAGAACGACAGGTAGTCGGCTGCCTTTTCGACGGCGTTCTCCTGCGCGACGGTCAGCTCTTCGGTGGGCTCGGTGGTCGGTTCCGCGACGGCCTCGGTCGTCTCCTCGACGGCGGGCTCGGCGGTGGCTTCGACAACAGGCTCGGTCGTGGCTTCCGGCACGGCCGCCGCCGTGGTGGCGGTGGTGGTGGCTGCCGCTACGGGTGCTGCGGCGGGCACCTCGTCGCCTCCGCCGGCAGCGGCGCCGATGATGATCAGGCCAAGGAAGATGCCGCCACCGACCAGGCCGGCCTTCCTGCCCCGGCCCATCGTCTTCTTCGGAGCGGGAGCGAGCATGTGCTCGGGCGTCGGCATCAAGGTCTTCTCCTCGCGTACGGATTGTTCCAGGCTCACCCCTTCGAACCCGGCCGCCACCAGGCTAAATGCGATCGGCGGCGGATCCATCCGCCGGACGTACCGGGTCGGCGGCTCCACGACCGACCCCGAATGCGCTGCTCGACCAGCCGGCCGGCGCGACACGGCTGGAGTGCGTCAGCCCGGCGGTCCTTGGACAGCGGGCCGGTGAGTGGTCGAGGCTGAGAGGATGCGGTTCGGGGTGCACCTGCCACTGATCGATCTCGACGGACGGGGGTGGCGGCCCGGAGAGCTCGGCTCCTATGTCGACGTCGCCCGGGAGCTGGGGTTCGGCTCGGTCGGGGTCAACGACCACCTCGACTTTCAGCGGCCCTGGCTGGACGGGATCGTCGCTCTCGCCAGCGTCGTCGAGCGCAGCGGGGACATGCGGCTGGTCACCACGGTCTCCCTGCCGGTGGTGCGCGGGCCGGCAGCGCTGGCGAAGGCCGCCGCCGCGCTGGACATCCTCTCCGGCGGGCGGCTCACGCTCGGTGTCGGGCCCGGGTCGTCGCAGCGCGACTACGCCCTCGCCGGTGTCGGCTTCGACGAGCGGTGGCCGCGCCTGGACGACGCGATCCGGGCGCTCCGGACGTACCTGAGCGGCAGCTCACCCGCGTACGAGGGAAGGTTCTATGGCGCGGCCGGGGTGTTGCGGCCGGCACCGGCGCGGCCGGAGGGACCACCGATCTGGATCGGCAGTTGGGGTTCGGCGGCGGGCCTGCGGCGCGTCGCTCGGCTGGGTGACGGCTGGCTCGCGTCGGCCTACAACGCGTCGCCCAAGCAGGTGGCGGCGGCGCGGGTGCGGCTCGGCGTGGCGCTGGAGCGGGCCGGGAGGGCGCGGGACGGCTTCGGGTGTGCGCTGGCGACGATGTGGACCTTCGTGACCGAGAGTGAGGCGGCGCGGGAGGCGCACCTGGCCGCGCTGGGCGGAATGCTGAACCGTGATCCGGATCAGCTGCGGCAGCGGGTTCTGATCGGACCGGCGGAGGACTGTGCGGCCACGCTGCGCGCTTACGCCGAGGCCGGAATCGATCAGGTCTTCCTCTGGCCGCTGGCGGATCCGCGGGAGCAGCTGGAGCGCTTCATGCGGGATGTCGCGCCGCGCCTCTGAGCCGCCGGGTCACCGATTCCAGGATCGTGATCATCTCGTGGACGACCGGCGGCTGGTAGGCGCTGTCCGGGTAGGCCACCGCGATGCGCCGCACCGGCGCGGCCACGCGCAGCTGCCGGACCTCGACGCCGGCCGGCGCGCGGGCGACGGCCAGGCCGGGGATCACGGCCACCCCGAGGCCGGCGGCGACGAACGCCTGCACGGCACGGTAGTCGTCGGAGGTGAGCGACACCCGCGGGTCGAAACCGACCGCCCGGCAGGCATGCCGGACGATGCTGAACCAGGCGCTGCCCGGCCGGCCACCCACCCAGGCCTCCTCCGCCAGGTCGGTCAACTCGACCGTACGACGGCCGGCCGCCACCCGGTGACCACGCGGCAGCACCGCCTGAAAGGTGTCGTCGAACAGGTGCACCCGGCCACCGCCGAACCGCGCGGAACCGGCCAGCACCTCATGGTCGTAGATCACCGCGAGGTCCAGCTCACCGTCGTTCAGCCGGGGCAGCAGCCCCTGCAGGTGGTCGTCGACCACGGTCAGCGCGGTGCCGGGCTGCCGGCTGCGCAACCGGGCGAGGGCCGCCGGCACGAAGGTGGTCAGCGCCGTCGGGAAGCTGCCGAACCGCAGGCGGCGGCCGCGCCGGCCGGCGATCTCGGCCAGGTCCTGTTCGGCGCTGTCGAGGCGGGCGCTGATCGCCCGGCCGTGCCGGACCAGGGCGTGGCCGGCGTCGGTCAGCGCCAGCGGGCGGGTGCCCCGCTCGACCAGGGGCAGCCCGGTCTGCCGTTCCAGCCCGGCGATGTGCTGGCTGACCGCGGACTGGGTGAGACCGAGCGCCTCCGCGGCGGCCGAGAACGATCCCCGGGCGGCGAGCTCGCACAGCACCCGGATCGCTCGCACGTGGCCTATTAGTTCCACTGATCGGCCTCCAGTGATCAGCATTGATGCTAATACTGACCCAGCCTAGCGTCGGCCCATGACACAGATCGATACCGACAGACTGATGAGCTTCGTGTTCCGCGCCGTCGACGAGGTGGGCGCGACCCTGAACTGCGCTCTCGTGGTGATGGGCGACCGGCTCGGCTACTACCGGGACCTGGCCGCGCACGGCCCGAGCACCCCGGCCGAGCTGGCGAAACGGACCGAGACCGGGGAGCCGTACGCCCGCGAGTGGCTGAACGCCCAGGCCGCCGGCGGATACGTCGAGTACGACCCGGCCACCCGGCGGTACACGCTGCCCGCCGAGCACGCGGTGGCCCTCACCGACGAGAGCAGCCCGGCGTTCCTGCCCGGGTTCTTCCAGATCGCCCACGGGACGGTGCGTGACGCGTACCGGATCATCGAGGTCGCCCGGCGCGGCGCGGGACTGGGCTGGCACGAGCACAACGACGACGTCCACCTCGGCTGCGAGCGGTTCTTCCGGCCCGGCTACGCGGCCAACCTGGTGAGCTCGTGGCTGCCCGCGCTCGACGGCGTGGCCGGCCGGCTGCGGCGGGGCGCGACCGTCGCCGACGTGGGCTGCGGTCACGGCGCGTCCACCATCCTGATGGCCCAGGCCTATCCGCGGTCGTCGTTCACCGGCTCCGACTACCACCCGGAGTCGATCGCGACCGCCCGCGAGCGGGCAGCCGCGGCGGACGTGCAGGATCGCGTGCGGTTCGAGGTCCGCTCGGCGACCGGCGTCACCGGCACCGGCTACGACCTGGTGACGATGTTCGACTGCCTGCACGACATGGGCGACCCGGACGGCGCCGCCCGGCACGTGCGCGACATCATCGCCCCCGACGGCACCTGGATGATCGTCGAGCCGGCGGCCGGCGACCACGTCGAGGACAACCTGAACCCGGTGGGCCGCGCCTACTACGGATTCTCGGCGCTGCTCTGCACCCCGGCCTCGCTCTCCCAGGAGCCCGGTGCCGCCCTCGGCACCCAGGCCGGCCCGGCACGCATCCGCCAGGTCGCCACGGACGCCGGCTTCACCCGGTTCCGCCTGGCGGCGCAAACCCCGTTCAACAACGTGTACGAGGTGCGCCTGTAAGCCGGGAAATGACGGATCATCTTGTATGAAAGAAGGATTGACCGGTCCGCCGAAGGTGCCGGTTGACGCGATATCACGACGAGGGCTAGCCGCCGCCGATAGGCTCCAGTGACCGGTCGATGATCCGACCGTGAGCCGGGAGCCGAAGGCATCTATTCATGCCATCTCGACTGTGTCAACTCCAGGATCGAGTCGGTAATGGATGATCGGCAGGACATCAGGTTCGCTGTGGTCCTCAACGGGGGCGTGAGCCTGGCCGTCTGGATGAGCGGCGTCACCGCGGAGCTGAACCGGATGGTCGCCGCGAGCCGGGACGGCGCCACCCGAGGACGCGGCTACCGGGCCCTGCTGGACCTCCTCCACGCCACCGCGACAGTCGACGTCATCGCTGGTACCAGCGCTGGCGGCATCAACGGCGGCTTCCTCGCGGTCGGCGTCGGGGTCGGCGGCTCACTCGACGGGCTGGGCCGGCTCTGGGCGGACAAGGGCGGCCTGGCCCAGTTGCTCCGGGATCCGCTGGAAGCCGAGCCGGCGTCGTTGTTGCGGGGCGACAAATACTTTCTGCCGGCACTGGAGTCGGCCTTTGACGACCTTTGGAAAGGCGCCCAGGCCGACCGCGAGAATGTGCCTCCGGAGAAAAGCAGTGTAGATCTTTTCCTCACCGGCACGCTGTACGCCGGCCGGCGTACGAGATTCGCCGACGACATGGGCGCGAATATCGACGAAATAGACCACGACGCGCTTTTCCACTTCGGTAACGACGGGGCCTGTCCGGCCGGCGACCTTCGCCATCGCGAGACGATGGCGAAACTGGCCGCTGCCTCGCGGTGCACCTCCTCGTTCCCCGGCGCTTTCGAGCCGCACTTCATCGGCGTACGGGATCACCGCATCGTGGACGATCGCGACGCCCGCTGGTGGGACACCGACGCCGGGCCGGCCACGTTCGAGCAGAGCCAGTACGTCGTCGACGGCGGCATCCTGCTGAACAAGCCGATCCGGCCGGCCCTGGACGCGATCTATCGCAAGTCCGCGCAGCGAGAGGTCCGCCGGGTGCTGGCGTACGTGGCCCCGCTGCCGGGGCAGAGGGACGATCCCGCGGGCGGCGGCCGGTCGCCGGTGCCGCCGGCCCATGAGGTCGTCATGAACGTGCTCACCCGCCTGCAGGCGACCCAATCGGTGGCCCGAGAGCTCGCCGAGATCCGCCGCACCAACGACGCGGTCCGGAACCAACGGGCCACGCGTGCTCGCCTGGTCGCCGCGATGACCCGGCAGGCGGCGAACCTAGCCTGCGACCCCGCGGTGTGGGAGGGATACCAGCAGGAGAGGCGCCGCATCGCCGCGGGGCTGATCGCAGATCTGATCATCGGCGGCGGCACCGGTGACAGCACCCGGTGGAGCGCCCAGGAGCTGACCGATGCGATCCGGCGCCTGCCGGCCGACACACTCAGCTTCGTTCCGGCGGACCCGGATCCGGCGCGCGCGCTCACC
This sequence comes from Actinoplanes sp. NPDC024001, assembly GCF_040638955.1. NCBI lineage: Bacteria > Bacillati > Actinomycetota > Actinomycetes > Micromonosporales > Micromonosporaceae > Actinoplanes > Actinoplanes sp. NPDC024001. The sequence goes on along the minus strand of NZ_JBEZZB010000018.1, from coordinate 10,803 downwards.
CGCGTCGACGGCGATTGGACGTGGGGCCAGACCACTGTCGAACGGCTCGGGGCGATCGCCCTCGACGTGCTGAAACGGGCCATGGCCACGGTCCCGGTGTCGGACCCGGCATTACGCGCGGCGATCGCCGGGCATCGCACCGCACTTTACGACGTGCTCGAGCGGATCTGGGCGAACCGGCGCGAGCTGAACGCCTACTGGCGTGACGTCGGCAAGAGCTGGCCGACCCGCGACCGGGGCACCGAGGCGCTCGATCGGTGGATCGTCGGGCTGCTGGCCAGATGGACCGACGAGGCTCGGCGTGACGTGCAGTACCGGCAGGCCCGCGACATCGCCGAGGTACTGGCCGTGGCCGGCCCGGACCTGCTGGCGATCTCGGCGCCCGCGGACGCCGAGTTGACGGCCCTGGTCGACTACCTGCTCCGGGGCCCGGCACTCGCCGACACGCAGGACGCCGGGGCACCCGCCGTCCTGCGCCGGGCACTGATGCTGGACATCGTGCACCTCGCCCTGGCGGGCACGCTGGATCAGCCGGAGCAGGAGGTGGAACTGGTCCAGGTCAGCAGTCTGGACAGCAGCCTGCTCACCGCGGTGCAGGCCTATCACTTCGGCGCCTTCTACCGGCGGTCGTGGCGCGTCAACGACTGGTTGCGCGGCCGGATCGACGGCACCACCCGGGTCTGCCAGATCCTCCTGTCACCGGCGCGGCTCAGGCAGCTCGGCCACACCACTGAAACGGCGATGTCCGCGCTGAAGGCGGTGGTGACCGGTGAGCCGGGCAGTCCGGAGTACGACTTCCTGAGCGCGCGGTGGGCTGACGGTGAGCCCGCACTTCGCGCCGAACTGGCATATCTCGACAGCGGGCAGAAGCCTCCGGCCGGGCTGCCGCGCTGCGCGGACCAGGTGGCGCTGCGGGTTCAGCTGGAGTTCGTGGGCGACGAGTTGGCATGGCTGGCGGATGCCCTGCGCCGTGACGAACCGGCCGCCGCGTGGTTGCGCGACTACGAGAGCAGCATGAGCACGGATTCGGTCCCCGCCCCGGCCACGACGGTCCGGCTGTTGTCCGCCGCCGAGATGATCGGCCGCCAGCGGCTCGCCGATGAGGTGGGCACCGACGAGCTGGTCAAACTCACCAGCCAGATCGGGGTGGTCGCGGCGAACCTGCTGGCAGCGGTTCCCCGGACCCGTACCGTTCGGGCGATCCTGCGCGCGTTGCGCGGCTATGCGCTGATCCTCTGGACGTCGGTCAGCCTGGCCACGTCCCGGGGCCGGTTCGGGCCCAGGACGGTGGCACTCGCTGTCACGCTCGGTTCGGCGGCGATCGGGATCTCGCTGTTCGCGCCGAACGTACCGATGTTCGTCGTGCTGCTCGGTGCTCTTCTGGTGCTGACCGGCCTGGCCACCGGGGCGCTGCTCACTCCGCGCGGCCGGCCGATCGGCCGGCGGCTGGTGCTGCCGGCGCTCATGGTTCTCGTCGCGCTCAGCGCGGTGGCTTGGAACCACCGAGAAGCGCTCCATCCCGACCTCCTGTTCAAGTCCGGGGTGGTCGTGGCGCTGGTGCTGCTCGGGTCATATCTGGGCCGGGTGCGCCCGGAGCGGGAACAGACCGGGAAGAAGGCATCGTCATGAGTTCACGCCGCACGGCCCAGTACGCCCGTTACGCTCTCGGCGGCATCCGCCTGATCAACGGGGTGCTCGGCTGGGTGACGCCCGAGCGCCTGATCGGACGGATCGACCCGGGAAGCAGCCCCAACCCGGCAGCCGTGTACGCCTTCCGTCTCTTCGGCGTGCGTACCGTTCTGCTCGGTGCCGAGTTGCTGACCAGCCACGGTGCGAGGCAGCGTGAGATCGTCCGGGAGGGCGTCCTCATCCATGCCAGCGACACCGTGACGAGCGTCCTTCTCGGTGCCCGCGGTCTGCTGCCGCGCCGCACGGTGGTGATGCTCGTGCTCATCTCCGCGACGAACACCGTGCTCGCACTCGTCGCACTGGAGCGCAAGTGAGCGCGGAACCTGACGTCTTCGACTACGTCGTGGTCGGCTCCGGCGCCGGAGGGGGCCCGCTCGCGGCACGGCTCGCTGAGGCCGGGATGACGGTGCTGGTGCTCGAGGCGGGCAGTGCGGCGGAGAACGACAACTACCGGGTGCCCGCCTTCCACGCCAACGCCAGCGAGGATCCCGCGTACGCGTGGGACCACTTCGTCACCCACTACACCGACCCGGAGCAGGCGCAGCGGGACAGCAAGTTCGTGGCCGGCCGCGGCATCCTCTATCCCCGGGCGTCCACGGTGGGGGGATGCACCGCGCATCATGCGCTCATCACGATGTATCCGAACGACGCCGACTGGGCGGACATCGCCCGCACCACCGGTGATCGGAGCTGGTCCGCCGCGGCGATGCGCCGCTACTTCGAGCGCATCGAACGGTGTCGCTACCGGCCACGGCCGAAGATGCTGCCACGGTGCCGCTGGCTCGCCGAGTTCCTGGCAAAGCTGCCGTTCCTTTCGGACCGCTTCGTCAACCGTGGCCGGCACGGCTTCGACGGCTGGCTCGAGACACACCTGGCTGATCCGCAGCTCATCGCACGGGATCGGCAGCTGGCCGCCGTGCTGTTCGCGGCGGCGGCGCGGACGTTGTCCGGCTGGCTGGGCCGCCCCCTGCACGTCTGGGAAGGGCTCGGCTCGCTGGTCGACCCGAACGACTGGCGGGTCCAGCGCCGCCGGCTACAGGGTCTGTGGCTCATTCCCATGTCGACGGCGGACGGCCGGCGCAGCGGCAGCCGGGAACGCCTGGCCGAGGCACGACGGCGATCGTCCGGGCGGCTCGCCGTGCGGACCCAGGCGCTCGTCACCCGCGTGCTGCTGGACGGCACGACCGCGACCGGCGTCGAGTACGCCGAGGTGCCCGGCTTTCCGGGCGTGCCGGCCACCGGCGCGGAGCCGGTCGTCCGGCAGGTCCTCGCCCGCCGTGAGGTGGTCCTGTCAGCGGGGGCGTTCCAGACCCCGCAGCTGCTGAAGCTGTCCGGCATCGGCCCGGGGGCCGAGCTGCGGGCACACGGCATCGAGGTGGTGTGCGACCGGCCCGGTGTGGGAGAGAACCTCCAGGACCGGTACGAGGTGGGGGTCGTCTCGCGTGCGAACGAGAACTTCGCGCTGATCGAGGAAGCGACCTTTCTCCCGCCCGCTCCCGGCGCCGAACCTGACCCGGCGTACCGGGAGTGGCAGCGCGGGGCGGGGCTCTACACCTCCAACGGCGCAGTCGTCGGGATCACCCGCAAGTCCGACCCGGCCCTCGCGTCGCCCGATCTGTTCATCTTCGGGCTGCTCGCCGATTTTCGCGGCTATGCCCCCGGCTACTCGGCCTCGCTCCAGCGCAGCCGCGACCGCTTCACCTGGGCGATCCTCAAATCGCACACCCGTAACACCGCCGGCCGGGTGCTGTTGCGCAGTGCGGACCCCCGAGAGCAACCGGTCGTCAACTTCCACTACTTCACCGACGGCAACGACGCCTCCGGCTCGGATCTCGAGGCGGTGGTCGACGGCATCGAGTTCGTTCGAACCCTCAACGCGGCCGCGGACGCCGTCATCAGCGACGAGCTGTGGCCGGGCCCGGCAGTGCGTGGCCGCGACGAACTACGGCGGTTCGTTCAGGCGGAGGCGTGGGGCCACCACGCCTGCGGCACCTGCAAGATCGGGCCCGCGTCCGACCCGGCCGCGGTGGTCGACAGCCACTTCCGGGTGCACGGCATCGCGCGCCTGCGGGTGGTGGACGCTTCGGTGTTCCCCCGCATTCCCGGCAGCTTCATCGTCCTGCCGACCTACATGATCAGCGAAAAGGCCGCCGACGTGATCCTGGCCGACGCGGCCCGGCCCGCGGCCGATCCACGACATCCGCACCAGTGACCGAGGAGCCTTCCGATGGCCGAGATGGAGCCACACAACAGGCGGCGTGAGCTGTCCCGGACCGCCGGGAGCCGCCGGCTGGCCGAGCTGTACATGGCGGCCGCCGAGTACTTCGACCATCGATTCGGCTGGGACCGGTTGCCGAGCGCGGTCGGGTTGGCCACCCTGCTCGGCCTGCGACATCGGCTCAGGCAGCGGAACCTGCACGACACCACGAGCCTGCCGACGGTGAATGCGCCACCGATCGAGCCACCGGCCGAGCACCACCGGACCAGCCGGACCGCGGACGGCTCGTACAACGACCTCGCGAATCCCCGGATGGGCATGGCCGGCACCCGGTTCGGCCGCAACATCCCACTCGCCGGCACTGTCCGGCCGGAGGACGCCGGCGTGCTGACCCCCAACCCGCGGGAGATCAGCCAGGCCCTGCTCACCCGTACCGAATTCGTCCCGGCGACGACGGTGAACTCGCTGGTCGCGGCGTGGCTGCAGTTCATGATCCGGGACTGGTTCAGTCATGGTGTCAGCCCCGAGGAGGACCCGTGGGTGATTCCGCTGGCGGAGTCGGACACCTGGCCACAGCGCCCGATGACCATCATGCGGACGCCGCCGGACCACACCCGCCCGGCCGACTCAGCCGCGTCCATGCCGCCCACCAGCATCAACGTGAACTCGCACTGGTGGGACGCCTCCCAGCTGTACGGATGCAACGCGACCGAGCAGAAGGCGCTGCGCAGCGGGCTGGACGGCAAGCTGCACCCGGAACCACAGGCCGGGGCCGACACCGTTCCCGGTTTCTGGCTCGGCGTCGCGCTCATGCACCGGCTGTTCGTCGCCGAGCACAACGCCATCTGTGACATGCTGCGCGGCCGCTATCCGCACTGGACGGATGAGGAGCTGTTCCAGCGGGCCCGCCTGATCAACGCCGCTCTGATCGCGAAGATCCACACGGTGGAGTGGACCCCCGCCGTGATCAGCCACCCGACCACGGTCGCGGCGTTGCGGGCGAACTGGTTCGGTATCGCCGGCGAACGGGTGCACAAGCTGTTCGGACGTGTCTCGGCGAGCGAGGTGGTCAGCGGTATCCCGGGCGGAAGCACGGATCACTTCGGGGTTCCGTTCGCATTGACCGAGGAGTTCGTCACGGTCTACCGCATGCACCCACTGGTCCGCGACGACTGGCATCTGCGCGCCATCGCGGACGACCGGACGCTGCGGCAGACGACGCTGCGCGACCTCGCCGGTCCGGCCGGCTCCGCCGTGATGAACGAGTTCGACACCACCGACCTGTTCTACAGCTTCGGCACTCTGCCGCCCGGCCTCGTCACCCTGCACAATTTCCCCAAGTTCCTCCAGGAGTTCGAGAGGCCGGACGGGAAGCTCCAGGATCTGGCCGCCACCGACCTGCTCCGCGCACGGGAGCTCGGCGTCCCCCGGTACAACGAGTTCCGCAGGCTGCTGCGTCTGCCGCCGGCCGCGACGTTCGAGGAACTCACCGACAACCCGGCCTGGGCCGAGGAGATCAAAGCGGCCTACCACGGCGACATCGAGCAGGTCGACGTCACTGTCGGCATGTTCGCCGAGCCGCTGCCGGCCGGATTCGCCTTCAGCGACACGGCGTTCCGCATCTTCATCCTGATGGCGTCGCGGCGTCTGAACAGCGACCGCTTCTTCACGGAGTACTACAAACCGGAGGTGTACACGCCGGAGGGACTGGACTGGATCACGGACAACACGATGGCCACCGTTCTGCTCCGGCACTACCCGCGCCTGCGCCCGGCAATGTTCAAGGTCGGCAACGCCTTCCAGCCCTGGCACGTCACCGGACCGGCGACGGGGTGAGCCGTGGCAGCTTGCCGCAACGGGACGTGGTCCGGCGGAAACTGCGGGCGTCCCGGGGGCAGGCGATGAGCATGCGGATACGGCCGAAAGCCCGTGACCGTGGGCCGCACCGTGCCGACCGCGGCATCAGCTGGGCCCACATCTCATCCGTGGTGTCGGCGTTGACGGCGGCCTGCGCGCTGGTCATCTCCGGGGTCACCGCCAAGACCACGATGGACGGGCAGATCACGACCCGGTACAGCGCCGCCGTCGAACAACTCGGCAGCCCGAATCCGGTCACCAGGACGGGCGCCGTCCACGCTCTCGCCCGACTGGCCAAGGACTCGACCTACGACCGTCCCGCCATCATCGATCTGCTCGCCGATTACGTCAGGGCGTCCATCGGCGTCGATCCCACTGATCGCCGGCGCTGCTACGCCATGGGCGCACCGCCCATGGATGTCGGAGCGGCATTGCACGTGCTGTTCCACACGATCACCAGAGAACTTCGCGACGATCGGGTAGATCTGCGCGGGGTGTGCCTGCGCAAGACCGAATTCCTGAATGCCGACCTGACCTGCATGCTTCTGGACAACGCTGTCATCGACCGGTCCGATTTCATCGGAGCGCGCCTGGCGGGCGCTTCGTTGCAGCACGCGGAACTGCGCGGTAATGATTTCCGGGACGCGGATTTCACCGGCGCTGTCGCACTGAACGCCAAGTTCGGCGGCACCGCCACGTTGTCCGCTTCCATCATGCCCAACGCGGATCTCAGTGGGGCGGACTTCACCCAAGCGGACCTGGCGGAGGTGGACCTCAGAGGGGCGGATCTCGTCCGAACCAAACTGACCGGCGCCGACTTCACGGACAGCGAAGTGGCCGGGGCGACCCTGGCGACCTATCTCGGCGACGCCATGAATCTGCCTCCCGGAATTGATCGCTCCAAGGCGCTCGACAAACCGCCACCGCCGAGTGTCACAGAATGCCCATAACACTGTTGGATCCATGATGCTCGTAGCAGATAGGAAGAACAATGCAATCGATCGAGCCCGAAGAACGTTTCGACAAGATTCCCGAGTCCGACATCGTAAAAAGGTCCGACAGCAGCGACTTCGTCGGATCATCAGACACCGCGGAAAGGGTGTATCGCACGGGCGATCTCGTGCCCTGGACCGCAAGCTGGAAGCCGAGTTGCGGGGAGGCGAAACGGCCGCTCAAACGCGGCCACAAACTCAAGTTCCCGAAATGCTCCCAGGGACACCCCGACGACCGGTGGCTGGATCGCTGACCGCTCCTCAGGAGACGATGTGCAGGTCGCGGCTGGTGTTGTTGAGGCGCCGGCCGCCGTCCTCGGTCACCGTGACGATGTCCTCGATCCGCACCCCGAAGCGCCCCGGCAGGTAGACGCCGGGTTCGATGGAGAAGCACATGCCGGGCACCAGCGGCCTCGTCTCGCCCTCCACCAGGTACGGCGGCTCGTGCGTGGTCAGCCCGATGCCGTGGCCGGTGCGGTGGATGAAGTAGTCGCCGTAACCGGCTTCGGTGATGACCCGCCGGGCCACCCGGTCGACGTCCTGGCAGGTGATCCCCGGCCGCACCGCCTCGAAGGCCGCCTGCTGCGCGGCCCGGACGATCTCGTGGACCCGGCGCTCCTCCTCGGTCGGCTCCCCCACGTGCACGGGGCGGGTGGTGTCGGAGCCGTACCCGTCCTTGATCCCGCCGAAGTCGAGGATCACCATGTCGCCGTCCTCGACGACCCGGTCGCCCATCTCGTGATGCGGGTTGGCGCCGTTCGGCCCGGACCCGACGACGGTGAAGTCGACCTGGGAGTGCCCGTGCTCGCGCAGCAGCCGGGCGAGGTCGGCGCCGATGTCACGTTCCCGGCGGCCGGCGAACCGTACCCCGAGGATGTCCTCGAAGGCCGCGTCGGCGGCCGCGCCCGCCGCGGCGAGCCGTTCCACCTCGTCGGCGTCCTTGACCGCCCGCAGCATGGGAAGCGTGCTGGTCATCGAGACGTACCGGGTGCCCGGCAGGGCTTCCTGCAGGGCCAGCACGTGCAGCGCCCACGCCGAGTCGGAGATCGCGTAGCGGCCGGCCGGGTCGAGCAGTTTCGCGGTCGCGGTGTAGGGGTCGGTGCCGTCCGCCCAGTCGGCGAGGGACAGGGCGGCCACGCCCGGGGCGGGTTCGGCGTCCGGCCGCTCCAGGATCGGCACGATCATCGCGGGTTCCCGCCCGGCCTGCAGCGCGAGCAGGGTGATCCGCTCGGTGATCGCGGTCGGGTGGTGACCGGTGAAGTAGACCAGGTCCGGTCCGGGCGTCACGAGCAGGCCGGTGAGGCCGGCGTCGACCGCCTGCGCGACGGCCCGCTCCATCCGGTGCGTGTAGCCCTCGGTCGTCTGGGTCCGCATGCTCTGACGATCGCGCCGCACGCGCCGGCTGTCCTCATCCCTCCCGGATGAGCACAGCCGGCGCCGGCGGTCAGGGAGCGGTCCAGCCCACCGGGATCTGCCCGATGCGTACGCGCTGCGGATGGTCACCGACCGCGACGGTGGCGACGGCCCGGCCGGTGGCGAAGCTGATCGCGGTGACCCGGTCCGCGCCGGCCTCGGAGACCACGCAGTCACGGCCGTCCGCGCTCACCGTCGCCCAGTAGGGCTTGATCGCGGTGACCAGCGGCCCGGGGTTGAGCGTGGCCCGGTCGACCACCGTGGCGTAGTCGTCCATGGTGCCGGCGACGCAGAGTTTCGCCCCGTCCCGGCTGATCGACAGCCCGTGGTGGCGCGAGTCGTTCACCCAGGAGGTGCGGTCCGGGTCGGTGGCCGGGTTCTGCGGCAGCTCCTTCACCCGGGTGACCCGGTCGGTGGTCACGTCGTACTCGACCAGCCCGGCGAAGAAGGAGACCTGGAAGTAGAGCTTCGACTCGTCCGGGGTGAGCACGGCCGGGCGGATCGCGTCGGACAGATCGCGGCGGCCGAAGGCGTCCAGCCGGGACCGCATGTCGATGGTCCTGACCACCCGGTACGTGCTGGTGTCGGCGATCGTGATCTTCCGGTCGCCCTTGGTGAAGTCCAGCCAGGGTGCGTCGAGGTCGGTGTTGACCTCGCCGATCGACATGTTCCACAGGTGCCGGCCACCGGCGGCGAAGATGTTCTCGTGCGGCTTGTCGCCGGTGGCGAACGAGCCGAGCTGCCGGCCGGTGACGATGTCGAGGACGTGCACCACGTTGCCGGTGGAGGCGGAGACCGCGACGGTACGGCCGTCCGGCGAGACCGCCATGTGGTCGGAGCGGAAGCCGCTGACCGGGAACCGCCAGCGCACCGCCCCGGTGGCCAGGTCGATCGCGACCACGTCGGCGAAGCTGGGGCGGGAGACCACCAGGGCGTCCCCGGCGGGCGTGGTGTACATGTCGTCGACGAGCTGGTCGTGCCCCTCCCCCGGCCCCTGCTGGATGCCGAGGTAGAAGGCCAGCTTGATCGGGTTGAGGTAGATCTCGGCGAGCCGCTGCGCCCGGTCCGGGACCACCGAGAAACGGCCGAGGCGGGCGTAGCCACCGCTCGGCTCGATGACGTCGACGGTGCCGTCCCAGTTGTTGCCGACGAACATCACCTGGCGCAGCGCAGGCGCGGCGGCCGCCGGCACAGCGGCGGCGCCGAGCACCAGCAGGCCGCCGAGGGCGGCCGCAGCCAGGCGTTTCAGAGGTACGAACGAACCCATCACGTGACCCCCATCGATCCTCGACTGTGCTACTGAGCAGTAACGCTCATGAAACAAGAGGAGGGCTCACATTGATAGATGTCGTATTACTCAGCCATCTGAAACCGCACTATGCTGACTGCCACCGTGACGACGGAAGGCGGCAAGGCGATGGCCGACGAGTCCTCGGCGGCGAACCTGCGGGCGGACGTCCCGCACAGCGCGCGGATGTGGAACTACTGGCTGGGCGGCAAGGACAACTTCGCCGCCGACCGGGCCGTCGGTGACCAGGTCAAACAGGTCTATCCCGACGTCGTCGCCGTGGCTGTCGCGTCCCGGGCGTTCCTCGGCCGGGTGGTGCGGTTCCTGGCCGGCGAGGTCGGCATCCGCCAGTTCCTGGACCTCGGCACCGGCCTGCCCACCGCGGACAACACCCACGAGGTGGCCCAGCGGGTGGCCCCGGAGTCCAAGATCGTCTACGTGGACAACGACCCACTGGTGCTGGTCCACGCCCGGGCGCTGCTGCGCGGCAGCGAGCACGGTGTCACCGACTACGTGGACGCCGACGTCCGCAACCCCGCCAAGATCCTGCGGGCCGCCGCGAAGACGCTCGACCTCGCCGAGCCGATCGGCCTGATGATGCTCGGCATCCTCGGCAACGTCGCCGACGACGATCAGCCGGGCCCGCCCGCGATCGTGGAGCAGTTCCTCGACGCCGTCCCGTCCGGCAGCTACCTGGTCGTCAACGACAGCGTGATCGCCACCCAGACCGTCGAGGCGGTGCAGACGGCCAGGAGCGGAGGCGCCGACTACCATCTGCGCACACCCGAGCAGATCCGCGGATACTTCGCCGGCCTGGACCTCGTCGAGCCGGGCGTCGTCCCGACACCCCTGTGGCGCCCGGAGCCCGGCACCACCCCGGAGCCGCTGAACGTCTACTGCGGGGTGGGCCGGAAACCGTAGTTACTTCTTGAGAGCGGCCTTCACCGCGGCCACCGCGTGGATCAGCTTCTCGCGCCGGTCGAAGCCCTCGTCGACGGCGGCCAGGTCCACCCCGCACTCGGTCTGCCGCTGCCGCAGCACGTGCTCCTCCAGGTCGACCGGGAAGGCCACCAGGTCCAGGCCGTTGACCCAGGGCAGCTCGTCCTCCTCGATCCGCAGCCACCCGCCCTCATCGTGCACGACGACCCCCTCGGTGATCGCCAGCGTCCACTGGTGGAAGAGGGCGACCAGGCTGGTGGCCGCCCGCACCGGGTGCGGGCTGTCCGGGGAGATCTCGTAGCGCCAGATCTCACCTTCGTGCTGGCAGGTAGGTGTCCAGCCCGCAGCTCCTCACCGTCCGCGGCACCACTGTCGACGCTGTACTGGTGGGCTTGGTCAGGATTCCC